>JAAYPU010000274.1 GCA_012519645.1 Clostridiales bacterium
CTTCTTCACATTTTACAAAGTATGCGCCTTTTAAACGCACTTCATTCCCCGGAAAAAGCCTGAAGAATTTTTTAGGAGGTACTTCCATGAAATCCTCTCTATCTATGTATAGTTCTCCGGAAAAAGGCACCTTCCTTTTTCCCATGGCTTCATTTTCTTTATTATTCTCTACCTCAAACCACTCGATTTGCCCTTCTGGATAATTTGTAATAACTACCTTCAGAGGGTCTAATACCACCATTTTGGTTTCTACCTTCAATTTCAAATCTTCTCTGACACAATGCTCCAAAAGTGCTACATCAACGGTACTGTTGCTCTTGGCAACTCCTATCCTGTCACAGAAATCCCTTATTGATTCAGGAGTATATCCTCTTCTGCGAATACCTGCGATGGTCGGCATTCTCGGATCATCCCATCCTTCTACAACACCTTCGTCAACCAAGGCTTTTAAATAACGTTTGCTCATCACCGTATTTGTAAGATTCAGTCTGGCAAATTCGATTTGCTTTGGCGGCGCTTCAAATTCTAATTCACGTAAAACCCACTCATATAGAGGGCGATGGTCCTCGAATTCTAATGTGCAAATAGAGTGCGTAATATTTTCAAAAGCATCCTCCAAGGGATGTGCATAATCGTACATAGGATAAATGCACCATTTATCTCCCGTATTGTGATGAGTATTATGTGAAATCCTGTATATGACAGGGTCCCTCATGTTAAGGTTCGGAGATGCCATATCTATTTTCGCACGCAGCACCTTTTCACCTTCTTTGAATTCACCGTTTTTCATTCTTTCAAATAGATCCAAATTCTCTTCAATCGTTCTGTCTCTGTATGGGCTGTTTTTACCAGGCATTGTTAAGGTGCCTCGAAGAGTTTTGATTTCTTCTGCTGACAAATCGTCCACAAAGGCTTTTCCCTTTTTGATCAGCTGAATAGCACAATCATACATTTTTTCAAAATAATCCGATGCATAGCAAAGCTCATCCCACTGAAATCCGAGCCATTTTACATCCTCTTTTATAGATTCGACATATTCAACATCTTCCTTAATGGGATTTGTATCGTCAAATCGAAGATTACATTTTCCATAGTATTTTTCAGCTAACCCAAAATTTAAGCAAATCGCTTTTGCATGCCCTATATGTAAATAGCCATTAGGTTCCGGCGGAAAACGAGTATGCACTCTATTTCCATAAACACCTTCTTCTAAATCCTTATCTATTATGTTTTGAATGAAGTTGGAAGATATCTTTTCACTTTCTGATGCTATTTCTTCATTCATATCCTTATCTGATGCATTTATCATTTTTTCACCTTCCCATTTATTTGTTATCTATTATTTATTATCTATTATCTTGTATAGATTGCCACGCTGCGCTCGCAATGACTCCAAAAATCAGGCTAAACCACTAACCACTAATCACTTTTCCCCTGTCCAGAGACCAGAAACCTGATACCTGAAACCTTTTCTCCTTATTATACCATTATAAAATATTTTGTACATTAAGCAATTCTCATATTCGCAAGAAAATAGGGCATTCACTTTGTGAATGCCCATTGGGTGGGGGATTATAAGTATTTATAATAGGGGGTTTAAGGGGTTTGCCGTTCGCTATTATTCTACCCATTTTTAAAATATATAATCATTTTTTTAAAAAAATTCCCAAAACAGCAATTCTTTTTTCCATATTATTTAATAAATTTCTTTATCATAATATTATTTCTTATAATATTTTTTTAATACTTTCACATAATAATATTGATTCTAATAATAAGGAGGGCAAAATTTATGATTATGTCTCAAAACACAAATACCAATAACTCAAGTACGCCTCAATTAGATGCGAATAATCTTAAGGTTATTTCCGATCAGCTTAAATATGAGGCAACAATGAATAAAAAGGCAAGTCAATATGCTGATACTTGCACCGATCAGGAGTTAAAAAATTTATGCAGAAATATAGCCCAAGGTCATAAGCAAAATTATACTGATTTACTCAATTATTTAAATTCACATCAATAGGAGGTACAAAAATGAATAGCAAAATGACCGAAAAAGATATTATGGACGATCTTCTATTATCTGAAAAGCATGGTACCGAAGCATATACGACAGGTATAACCGAATCTTCATGCCCCAATCTAAGACAGGTTCTCAATAAATGTGAGCAGAACATTTTTAAAAGTCAGGAAAACATTTTTAATGCGATGAATCAACGTGGTTGGTATAAAATAAAAAAGGCAGATTCTCAGGAAGTTCAAAATGCAAAAAATGAATATAATCAAATACAGAATGAGTTAAGTTAATAATAAAGGTTTTGCACTCGCAAAACCTTATTATTTTAAAAATGTCATTTGTTCCTGATAACCGTCCGTTATGTTTGAAACACTTAAACCTATCAATCTTATTTTTTCATTTAAATTGATTTCCTTCAAAAGCTTTTCTGCTTCTTTATATATGTCTTTTGATTTATCAATAGGTGAATCAATCGTTTTGCTTTTAGTGTGCGTCGCAAACCTTGAAGTTTTGATTTTGACCGTAATGGTTTTTGCATAAAGATTTCTGACCCTCAAAGCATAGGAAACATGCACCGAAAATCCTTTTAAATAAGACAGCATTTCCTCTATATCATACGTATCGTTTTCAAATGTAGTTTCGCGCCCGAAGGATTTTGCTTCTCTTTCGGCCTCTACTTCTCTAAGATCTATACCGCGTATAAGATTATAGATTTCTTCGCCTTGTTTCCCAAAAAAATTTTTCATAAAATCTATAGGCCATTTGGATAGGTCTTCAATAGTATATACACCCATCGCATTGAGCTTTTGAACGGATTTCTTTCCGATTCCGTATATTCTGTCTATGGTAAGCGGCATCAATATATCCGGCACCATATCTTTAGTAATAATTTTTAATCCGTCAGGCTTATTCCAGTCTGAAGCCAGTTTCGCTAAAAATTTATTGTATGAAACACCCACAGATACTGTAAGTCCTGTCTTTTTCAGAATGTCCTTTTTAATCTTATGTGCGACGGACAGATAGTTTTTTCCATGCTCTGAAATATCTAAAAAAGCCTCATCTATAGATAAGGGTTCTATCTTATTTGTATATTGCGATAATAATCGAAATATTTTATTGGATATTTCTTTATATCTTTTCATTCTGACAGGAAGAAAAATTGCATCGGGACACTTTTGACGTGCCATAAAACCGGGCATGGCCGAATGCACGCCAAATTTACGTGCCTCATAGGAGCATGTGGAAACCACTCCTCTTTCTCCTATGCCGCCAACGATCACCGGCTTCCCTTTGAGCTGCGGATTATCCATTTGCTCAACTGAAGCAAAAAATGCATCCATATCCAGATGTAAAATAATTCTCTTCATTTAAACACCACTTACTTTTTTATCTTCCTTAATTCTAATATAATATGGTATTATTAAATAAGTCAACGACACTTAAAGGTTTGAAAAAAGAGGCTTAGCTGCCGGTAATAAGATGGTGATTATCAATGATATATAATAGTTATGGTTTATACATAGAATGTGATTTCGAAATCCGGATTGTAAGGGAAGACGATACGGACGCTGATTTGCTTATTCCCATTAAGGGCAGACCCCTCAATGTTTTTCTGAGTAATATGCCCTGTTATATTAAAGATAAATTTCAGTTTCCCAGCGTCTACGGAATTTTGATACGAATTGCCAAAGCAGATGATAACAACATTGCTACAGTACATATATTAAAAAATATAGATTTATTGGCATCCATTATGAATTTTGAAATCGATTATAAAGATATGGTTTTCAGTATATTCGATACTGCTTTCAGCTGTGAATGGATGATAGAGGAGAGGGTGTAGAATGTTTTTTATAGGGATATTTGGAATCGAATCAAAGGAAAAAGCAATAGGAAGCCTGCAGAATTTTACCTGCAAAAGCTGTACAAGTAATAACGCTAAGATAATCAAGCATTATAATTACTTCCATTTCTTTTTCATTCCTATTTTTAAATGGGGAGAAGAATATATCGTTTTATGTGATGAATGCAACAGTATTTACAGCATTCCAAAGGAAAAAGGTAAGGCCTTTGAGCTTGGCAAGGAAGAAATATCTTATTGGGATTTAAAGCCCTTGCAGATCAAGGAGCTGCCCTTTGCCTGTCCTACATGCGGAAAAGAAACAGAATCCTCATTTGACTTTTGCCCCTACTGCGGAAATCCTCTTAATAAATGAGTTGAACAATAGTTGAACGGTAGTTTAACGATAGTTGAGCAATAGTGAACCGATAGTGAAACAATTGATAATCTGGCTTGTCCTCGCGAGGAGCAATAGCGACGTGGCGAGCTGGATTGCCACGCTGCGCTCGCAATGACACTAATAGAAATAAACTGACAACTGATAACTGAAAACTGATAGTTAAGGTTGACTTTGCTTCTCAAAGTCTAAAATACTATAAAGTTATTCTTATATAAAAAAGATAAGGGTGAAATTTGTTCAAACAAATTTCTTCCTTATCTTTCAGTTGTCAGTTATCAGTTATCTAAAGTTCCTGACGCCTGACTTCAGACCGCAGTCACTAATCCCTAATCACTAATTACTAATCACTTTTCCTGCTCTTTTTCTTTTTCATTTCTCTTTCTCAATGCTTTAAAAAAATCCTTCATGATTTTTTCGCATTCTTCCTGCAAAACCCCGGTCTCTACTTCAGTCATATGGTTCAATCTGTCATCCTGCAGAATGTTCATTAAAGAACCAGCGGCGCCGCCTTTTTCATCCATAGTACCGATATATACTTTATTAATACGGGAAAGCATAATAGCGCCTGCGCACATGGGACAAGGTTCTACTGTCACATACATTTCACAGCCTATCAATCGCCATCCTCCTAAATATGCAGATGCTTCACGGATTGCCTGCATTTCGGCATGTGCCGTAGGGTCTTTTGATGTTTCTCTGGTATTATAGCCCCGTCCTATAATTTCATCATTTTTTACTATAACGGCACCTATGGGAACTTCTCCTATATCATAGGCTTTTTGAGCCTCTTTCAATGCTTCTCTCATATAATGATCTTTCATTAAAGCTTTCTCCATAATCTATTTAATAATAAAACCTGTCATGCCTGACAGGTTTCCTATGCATATTTATCTACAAAGCTTCCTTTATCAACGAATTGACTTTTACCCGCCATCAACGTTCTTGTCGTACCTCCCGATACGTAGGTTTTACCGCACTCGGGACAAACAGATGTATGTATTTGCACGCTTTGGCTGATAATTTCTTTCCCTTCTCTCATAGCCTCTGCCCTTCTGTTCCCAACATGCTCATATTCATGTGCTCTGACTGCCGATGCCGCAGATTCCGGAGAAATATGAGCACCTGCTTTAAATGATACGCCTAAGTCGTTGGAGCCGTCTACGTATTTTCTTCTGGCACAAGTTTGGCAGGGCTCATCCTCAACCCTCTCAAATTCTTTTCCCTCAACGCTGTTTGCTTTTACATTTTGGCTTTCGGTTTTATTTTCATTTGATATGTTGTTTGTTTGTTTTGAATTATTCAAATTATAGCCATAATAATTGTTCGAATTTAACGAATTAATAACCATTTTGGTCCACTTCCAATCACGGGTACTTTTAGATAAACTTGATTATGTAAACACATTATATAATTTATTATATCATATTTCCAGCATACTTTCATCTATGCGCCGAATCAATTATATTTTGTCTTATATATAAAAAAAATAGTATAATATTTTTATAAAAACTAAGGAGGTAATATAAATGAAAGTAACAGCCTTTAACGGCAGCCCAAGAAAAAATGGCAATACTTATTTACTCTTAAAGACAGTGTGTGATGTTCTTGAAAGAGAGGGTATAGAAACAGAAATCGTACACGTTGGAGACAGAAATATTCATGGATGTACCGCCTGCGGAAAATGCCGAGAAGATGGAAATACCCGCTGTGTATTTAATGATGATATAGTAAATGAAGCTATTGAAAAAATAGAAAATTCAGATGGTGTGATTTTAGGTTCACCGGTATACTTTGCAGACCTCTCATCACAAATGAAAGCATTTATAGATCGGGTAGGATATGCAGGCAGACCAAATGGCATTTTTAAAAGAAAACCCTGTGCTTCAGTAGTTGCAGTCAGAAGGAATGGTGCTATTGCAGCCTTCCATGCTATGAATAACCTTTTTACCATATCTGAGGGTATCGTAGTAGGATCTACTTATTGGAATCAAGGTATAGGCAGACTTTTAGGTGAGGTCGAAAAGGATTCTGAAGGAATAAAAACCATGCAGGATTTAGGCGAAAACATGGCATGGCTGTTAAAAAAGTTAAGCAAATAGCTTAACTTTTTTATTAATTTTTTACTTAACATTCACGATAATTATTTAATTTTAGTCAAATACCGACACTATGATTAGGGTAAGTAATTTTAGAGATAAAAATAAAAGATAAGAGATAATAGTCGCAGTAGAAACATCCAAATCATAGATTTGGGGTTTCCTTGCATAAGTTCGCCTACTATTTTTTCATTAACTGTTATCTATTATTTATTATCTATTATCTTGTATAGATTGCCACGCTTCGCTCGCAATGACACTAATAGAAATAAACTGACACCTGAAACCTTCCCCGGACTTCGGACGTCGGACTTTTAATCCCTAATCCCTAATCCCTAATCACTAATCACTAATCCCTAATCCCTATTCCCTATTCCCTATTCCATTATCACTTAATCAGCTTCTTCTCCAAAAACGCCACTCCAATATACATGACCACTGAAGCTATTGCCAAAACAAGAATACTTGTCATTACCAAGTTTAATTTGAATACTTGACTGCCATATACGATCAAATATCCAAGGCCTGCCTTTGACACTAAAAATTCGCCCATAATGACACCTACCCAGGAAAGTCCAACGTTTATCTTTAAAGCATTTATAATCGCCGGATAGCTGGCAGGAAGTATGACTTTTTGAAGCACTTGTTTTTTTGTAGCACCAAAGCTTTGGACAAGTATCACCTTTTCACTGTCTACCTCATTAAATCCGCCATAGACATTAATAATTGTTATAATTGTTGAAATCAGTAATGCCATAACAATAACAGCCGTGATGCCTGCTCCTGCCCATACGATAATGATCGGTCCCAATGCTACCTTTGGCAAGCTGTTAAGCATTACAATGAAAGGGTCTAAAACTCTGGAAATAAAAGGAGACCACCACAGCATTATTGCAATAAGTGTTCCTATTATTGTCCCGAGAATAAATCCCAATACTGTCTCACCTATGGTAATAAAGAGATGTTTAAAAAGCTCTCCGCTTTGTGTAAGCGATATGAGTGTGTTATAAACTGCCGTAGGCTGACTTGTAATGAATGAATCTATCCACATAAGCCTTGCTGCTATTTCCCAAAGGATAAAGAAAGCTATCAATATAATTATTCTTGTTAAATGTACTTTTATATTTTCTTTCCTTATATCCATTAAGTATTGTTCATGTTCTGTAAGCTGCTTTGGTTTATTCCACATGTACATCCAGCTCCCTCCATATGCGGTTATAATAATCCATAAATTCCGGCGCTTTTCTTTTCTGCAGCATACTTTCGCCCTCGGAAGAAAGCTTTATCTCATGAATATTTCGTATTTCTCCCGGTCTTTTACTTAAAACAACCACACGCGATGCCATAGAGATCGCCTCATTCAAATCATGTGTGATCATTATGACCGTTTTCTTTTCTTTCCTTAAAATTGATACTATATCTTCTGAAACAGCCAATCGTGTTTGATAATCCAATGCCGAAAAGGGCTCATCAAGTAACAATATGTCAGGATCTATTGCTAATGTGCGTATAAGCGCAGCTCTTTGGCGCATTCCGCCGGATAGCTGATACGGATATTGATGCATAAATTTACCTAATCCATATGTTTCAAGCTGTTTTTTCGCCTTTTCAATATTTTCAGGCGTTGTCCGTCCTTGAATTTCTAACCCCAGCAATACATTTTTAAGAATTGTTCTCCATGGAAACAAATGATCATTTTGAAGCATATATCCAATAGATAAAGGCTTTGTAAGCTTATAAATGATCTCACCGGATGAAGGCTTTAACAGGCCTGATAGTATGGATAATATTGTAGACTTTCCGCATCCGCTTGGCCCTACAATAACAACGAATTCCCCTTCCATAATGTCAATAGAAAAATCTTTGACAGCGATAGTTTCACTCTCTTTTGTATGATAGGTTTTACTGAGATTGCGGATGGACAATATTTTCTTACTCACTTCATTACTCACCCTTTTCTTAAACAGCGGCTTTGAAAAACTGCAGAATAAATATCGTTTTACTGTCTATTGTATCCGCTTTGTTTTTCAAAGCCTCTTTTGTTATTGCCAATTAACATTAACTGACATTTGACCGCAACAAATTATAGCTATTTAACGGTTTTTATTGCTTTTTCAGCAAATTCTGTGTTTACCAATGCTTCATACGGCACTCTTTTATCCAATACACCGGCTTCCTGTATGATATCCTGCAACAGCTCAAAGGACTCCTTGGATAGAGTTGGCACTTGTTTCCAAGCATCGTATTTTTTATATCTGTCAGCCACTGCCGTTAAATCTTCAATGGATGTATCCGGGAAAAACTCAACAATAGCTTCCGCTATTTCTCTTGGACTGTGTGTGTCTACCCAAATCTGTCCTTTGTAGATCGCATTAGTAAATTTCTGCACGATTTCCGGATTTTTTTCTATAAAGCTTTTTTTAGCATTATAGCAAGTATAGGGGAGTTCTCCGCTTTCCTCTCCGATGGAGGCCACGACGTATCCTACTCCCTCCTGCTCTAATGCTAATGCCGTAGGTTCGAACAAGGATACATAATCACCCGTTCCTCCGATAAATGCTCCTGACATAGCGGCAAATTGGATACTGGTGTCAATGAATACATCGACATCCGGTTTGATACCTTTTTGCTTGAGAACCCACTCTAATGTCATTTCAGGCATGCCGCCCTTTCGTCCGCCTATAATAGTCTTGCCTTTCACTTCTTCAAATGTGAAATTTGGACTTTTTTCTCTCGCCAACAGGAACGACCCGTCACGTTTTGTTAATTGAGCAAAAGTAACGATATAGTCATCTTTCCCTTCATTGTAGACATAGATCGTGGCTTCCGGACCGCAAAAACCTATATCTGCATCTCCGGACAGAACAGCTGTAGTAACTTTATCTGCTCCCTGAGCACATGTCAGCTCAATATCTAATCCTTCTTCTTCAAAAAAACCTTGGCTGATAGCCACATATTGCGGTGCATAGAAAATAGTATGTGCAACTTCAGAGAGACTTACTTTTGTTAACTCATCTGCCTGACAGCCTGTGCCCATTAACGGAATAAGTAAAATTAAGCTGAAAATAAGTATGTTTATTAGCTTTCTTTTCATAATGATCCTCCTATCATGAATTTCTTATCGTTTTACTTTATTCTTCTATGGGCTTTTTGGTTACAAACTCAATAATCAAATAAAAGTAATCTCAAAAAAATAAATAAGGCTGTTGTATTAACAACAGCCTTAAAATAATCATATTATATTTCATTGATTATAAATTTTATAATTTCATCTTTGCCTGTTCAGCAATCCAAAGCTTATTTCCTCGTTCTGCAACTTCTCTGTACTTTTCTTTTGCCGCATCTGTATCCCCTTCTATTTCATCTATTTGTGCCAATCTATATGTGATTTGCAATTGTTTTCCTTTGCTGATCTTGTTTCTCAACATATCATTATACAACTCACGGCTTTCGTCATATTCTTTTAAGAAATAATTTCTCTCGGCATCCAATAAAATCTTATAGAGAGGTACAAACCTGCTTTTAGCCAATATATCAGATATTTCAGTTTTATACATTTTTTCTGCTTGGCGTGTCTCTCCTAATTCATATAAACAAATAATATAATTCATGGCATAGATAAATAAAGTACCATTTTCTACTGCCAGGTATGCTTTATCAATAGATGCCAAAATTTCTTTCGCCTTGTTAAAATCACCTGCAGCCATTAATCCTGCAGCCATATCCAAATCCAGATATGTATTGGTTTTGGCATTTCCTTTAGCTGCAATCCTTTGTTTTTCTGTGTTGGCTAAAAAAGCTTCCGGATCACAGTCCTCTTCAAGCAGGTTTAACCGCTTTTTACTCTTTTTGAAATTAACAACAACATATCCTACCGCTGCTATGACCAAAGCAATCACGGCCGCAATGATTATATCAATGTTTAACAATAAAAGCACAACCATTATTATAATGGCCACTACAATAAACAGATTACGATTAACAAGCATATCCTTTATCTCCTCAATTGTATATATTATTCTAAACCTTTTCGCAAAGCATTTTCTGTGGCTTTAAGCAGCGCTTTGCTCGTTGTGGTTGCACCTGAAACGGTGTCCACATTTACTTTTTGTTTTTCTATAACCTTAAGTATAACACCTTCAGCTTTTTTTGCATACTTAGTATCTTCGTTTTTCACAATTTTAATGTCAGATATTTTATGGTTCAATACTGTTACCTCTACCGCGCAATAAAATGCGCCATAATTATAATCTCCCGAATATGTACCGTTCTTTACATTATTTAAATCTACATCTTCTATTTTCATATTTCTAACTTCTATAATAGTTTGGTTAATGGGTTTTATAAAATTAAAGTGGATCATAAGAAAGACAATGATCAAAATACATAGTAAAACTCCAAAAAAAACAGTCCGGTTTTTTTTCATTTTAATCCCCCTATTATTTTCTTTGTTTTGATATTCTTAGTTTAACACATTTAAATAATATCTGCCATTAGAGTTTTTTCCCGTTTATTTTTCAGAATAATGGGTAAAACCAATATATAAAAAAGAGGGTGATAATTATGAAAGAATATGTTTGTACTCATCTTGTCAAATCCGAAGACATGAATCATCACGGTACACTTTTTGCCGGAAGAATGGCTGAATGGTTTACAGAATCATCGTTCATTGCTGCAGCAAGTTTATATGGCGACCCGGGAAGCATTGTTTGTGTTAAGATCCATGGAATGAAATTTTCCAAACCAATAAATAAAGGAAGCATTCTTTTTCTACGTTCCAAGGTTGTCCATGTAGGAACAACAAGCATTGCTGTATATACGCAGGCTAATATTAATGACGATACTACCGTTTTGACGGAAGGATATGTTTCTTTTGTTTGCGTAGATCATGAAGGAAAAAAGAAGCCTCATTATCTGACTCTCCCCGAGCCTGAAAATGAAACCGAATTAAAACAAAGAGAATATGCAAAAACTTTAAGATAAAAAAATACTAATCCATAGGAATAAGCATGCCATATTGACCGGCATGCTTATTTCATTTTGTTATTTATAAAATATGAGTTTTGAAAAGTCGTCTTTATCAAGCCATAATTCTTTTAAGACTTCCAGCTCTTCTTTATAATTTACATTTTCATCATCCTTAGCGTATTCCAAATATTCTAAAACATCAAATTCAAAAGCATCTTCTCCGTATTCTTTCCATTCTTTTTGAAGGCTTTTAACAGGATGCCCTCCCCATTTAAGCTGAAATTTATGCTTATTTATTGTACTTTGAACATCCGTGCTCGTATCTAAAAATACTTTTCCGGTAACTGTATTCTTTATCATCAATACTCCCATGGGCGTTTTTAATTCCTTATACTTTTGTTTTAACTCCTTTTTTATATCCATTTCTACTGCTCCTCTGACTGTTGTGTTTTGCGGCTTCTGCTTTTGTATACGTTGGCACGATTTCTGCAGGATACACAGCAATATTTTTCTCTTTGATTTTTTGCTATAAATATTTTATTGCAATGAGGACATCTGTTTATGAGCACATCTTCATCCGTTACAGCAAAAGCATAAATGGTTTGTATTGCCGTTTTTAATGAATCAAACTCCCATGCAATAGTTGTTCTGTCAAGCTGGTTTATTGTGAATCCGATTTTATTTGCATTAAATTTGCCGGCTAAAATGGTTACTTCTTCCGTCAGATATGCCGATGCCCCTTTATATGTCAATATTTGGTCAAAATGTGATACCATCATCTTTGCAAAGTCAATGATCCATTTGACCTGCTCTGCATAAAATCTTGAAAAAATCAAATCTATAACAACAGGTCTTTTCCCGTAAAACTTAGGGGAATCTTCGCTTTTTCTGACATCTGTACATTTTTTATACTCAATAAATTCTACATCTCCCTCTTCGGCAAAAGGTATAAACTTATTAACATATTTTTTTACAGTCATTGCCTTTTCGTTAGTTATGGGATTGTTTTCAATCAACAGCACATGCTCATCGCCGATAATGTCTCTGTTATACACGCTGGAGCTGATAAATCCAAAAAGGCCGTATTTTTTCGCAAATGTTATGATCATCTTTTTCAGCGATTCCTCAGATTGATGCGGTTTAAGAGCTTCCTGACCTAATTGCATCAATTCTACCAATAAATCATCGGCAACATCAAAAGGATTATACATACTGAAGGTCGCATAAGCTGTGGGAACAATATAAAGCTCTCCTTGCTCATTTTCCTTAAATTCATAATCATTATATCTAATCCAATCGGATGCAAAATTACCAATAAGCGATATCTTTCTATCCATAATTTCCTCCTTGTAATAGTTGTAATAATATATATTATTACACTAATTATATACCTGTTATTCAGGATGTCAACTATTACAAAAAAGTTTTTTGATAGTCTGATATAAAAATGCTAAAAATATATTAATAAATTAACAGGAGGGTAAATATGGAAAGCTCAATCGATATGATCAAATATAACGGTGAATCCTTTGAACAATTAAACGATATAAACGAAATCGTCAAAATCGGCATTGAAGATAAATATATTTATTGGATAAATATCACCGGTCTAGGTGATATAAACATGATAAAAAAGGCAGGCGAATATTTTAAAATAGATGCTGCGGATATACAAAACATTGTCGATGGTTCTGAATGGAGCAAAATAGAAAAAAGGAATCATTATCTGTTCTCGATTTTAAATATGATTTATTTAAAAAATAATAATATTATACACGATCATATATCCATGGTATTAGTTAATAATGTATTGCTGACCTTCCAAAAATCCTCGAATGAAATTTACGAAGATATGAAAAAAATTTTGTTTTCTTTGAATATTAAAGTGGATATAGGCTCTGTTTATACCTGTCTGTTAAAAACTGTCATACAGGCCTATTCCCCTGTTATGAGCAGATTCTCAGATATGTTTGAAATGCTTGAAAAGGAAATTGAAAATGCAAAATCAAAAGGTGAAGAACCTGATAAGAATTCCATTGTAAGGGTCAGGCAGGAGCTTCGATACCTGGAGGATGCAGTTTCTTCTATAAAGAACGCAATACATGCGTCAGGGATAAATGAAATATATTTTAAAAATGACCCGTATATTATCAATGAATTAATGCAGATGAGCGAAGCCCTAAATAATTTTCGCAAGAAAGCTTTTACTCTCTTATTCATTTATCCTCTGCCGGTAATATAAAGATGCTAAATGGCTCTATAACAAGAGCCATTTATTTAGTTCAGCCCCAAAACTTTTCTTTTTTTCAGTATATGGGCTTCAATATTTTCTGCTATTTCCGCAGGATCGTCACCTAATGCAATTTTACCTCCGGTTAGCTCTTCAACATCCTCAGTTAGTAATTTGACAAGCTGCTTTGCACCGGTGACAAAGGGTGTCGGTGATAGGTGAGTATATGCACCATATGCCACGGCAAATACACCGTCTATTGTGGCTTTTTGCTCCATCCATTCCGGCGCAGTGACTGCAATAGGTAAATCAGGTATGTCGGCATCCAGATGGTCGGCTATAGCAGTAACAAGCATGGATATCCTTCCCGTGTCCGTACAGGTTCCAAAGCTTAAAACAGGCGGGATTTTCAACAGGCTGCATACCTCTTTCAATCCTTCTCCTGCCATGTTGATGGCATCTAAATTGCACAGCCCTGCCACTTCCAAGGCATGATTGCCGCAGCCTGCGGAAACTACAAGGATATCTTTCTTTATCAATTCTTTTACCAAATTCACCGTGTTCCAATCCTGGGGACCGTTTCTTAAGGTAGAACAGTTTGCCAATGCAACTACGCCTTTTATTTTACCTGCTGCCAATACCTCTACCAGCGGATCCAGTTTATTACCTAAGGCATTTAGTACGGATTCAGTTGAAAATCCGGCAATCGCTTTTTGTATTTTATCCGGAACAACTGCCTTTACCTTTTCCTTTCTCTTTTTGAAATTATCTATAGCCAAATCAATCAGCCTATCTGCCGTCTCATCTGCTTTGTCAGGATAATAGGGCATCATATGGCTCATACCGGGTATACCGATAATAGTGCTCACACCTACTAAAGTAACCTGGTATTTTTCCGCATATTGATCTATTGCAGGCGGCGAACAGTTTTCTTCCATTGCCATAACATCAACGGTTCCTGTCGCAAGTAAAGGCTCTATGGCAAGCCAGTTACCCATAAGACCGACAAAAACATCATCTGTTTCAAATCTTTGAAGTAATTCCTGTCCTGTCTCAATGGACCCGACAACACGAAGCCCTTTTGCTCCTGCAGCCTTTGCTTTTTCCTGTATTTCAGGATTCCTTGCTTTTTGTATTGTTGCCGCACCGACAAAAGGCTGATGCCCATTGAAAACAATATTAATATATTCCGGGTCCATAATGCCTAAATCTACGTTTACTTCATGAGGTACAGGTGTTCCAAAGAGTATATCCTGAACCATTTCAAGCCCGATCTGCGCAGTATATATGGTGGATAGCCCTAATCTCAAAGCCTTTTTTGCTAAAGAAACATAATCACCATCCACATTAGTCAAACAGCTTGCCACAGCATTCTGCTCCTCATGGACCACGCCTGAAGGATAAATATTCAATTCCTTCCATACCTGCTTTCGTTTCTTAGGAGCAAATATATCTACCATGACACTGGGACTGTCCACATCCTTGCCCATTTCATCCTCTAAAAAATCCGCCAATTCCATCGCCATAGCATTAGTATCTTGATTTGTATTGATTCCAACCTTTTCACACATCCATTTAAGCTTATCGGTATCTTTAATGGTGAATGGCGTTCTGCCTTCAGCTGTAGCTCTTAAGGTGCGAAACGCCTCAAAAGCATGATGGCTGTAAGTACCGGCGCCCATTATATTCCTTAAAAGCAGATTTCTCATTGCCATGGCATCAGGTCCAATGCCGCAAACGCCCTTGTCCTGTTCGCCTTTTAAATTGATCCTGCAGGGCCCCTGGGAACATAATTGACAGCTCATACCTTCCAAGCAGAACTTGCATCTGATCTTTTCCTGCTCTTTCCATCTATCAAAAACATTGGACATGCCATCCTCTCGGATCCTCTTAAGCATTTCTTCAACAGAATCATGATAGCTGACACGTCCTTCTGTTTTTTCTAATATGGTTTCACTCATCTTATTACCTCCAATAATCATATTTATTTGTACTGTTATTATTTATTGGTTCAGGTATTAATATGCAATACACATTAATAATTAAGGATATTTCAATATCGAAATATCCTTAACTCTTTTTTTTACTTTCTCAAATTAATAGGTAAAAAAGTGCCGGAAAATCCGACACTCATTCTTTACTTATAGTTATTTTTTCTTATAATATACTACCTCTCCCTGCATTCTTTTTTCTGCCTTTCCTATGTATACAAGATGTTCTAAGTGAGACATGGCTTCACCGCATGCAAACCATTTTTGCTGTGCCGGAAAATCATTCCATGACAAACCTCTCACACTCCATTTCATGCGCCTCGCCGTTTCACTTACGGACATTTCCTTTTCTGATATTATATCCAGTATCTCCTGCAGCCTTTCTTCGTGATGATGCAATAATTCATCTATCCTTCTTCTATGATCCCTTATTATATTACGATGAGCGGTAAACAGATAGTCTATTTCGTATGCATATACTTTTCTGAGACTATCCATATATACAGATAATATATCCTGTTCAAAGCCCCAAAATGCAATATTGGGAGAAATACTGTCCAAAATATGGTCTCCGCAGAAAAACAGCTTATGTTTCCTGTCATACAGTCCGATATGTCCCGGGGTATGTCCCGGGGTTTCAATCACTTCTAAATTATAATCACCAACAGATATAATGTCGCCTTCTTTTAAAAACTTAAAATCTATTTGCACCTTTTCAGCAAATTTAAATCCGGGAGGATCTTGCAAAATAGCACTGTCTCTATAAAGATCATACAAATTTATGTATGTATCAAGCACCTTTTTGTATTCAGTTGACCTCATCATATTAATAAGCTTTCCATCGGTTTCACTGGTATAAGCTTGAACCCCTTTATCTGCAAAGCTTTTCACAAGCCCACAATGATCCCCATGAAGATGTGTGATAAATAAATCTGTTTTAGACAAATCAACGGATAAATCATTTAAAGCTCCAAAAAGCGATTCTCGGCATTCAGGCAGATTGAAACCTGTATCTATCACTAAATTTCTATCCTCTGACAAAATGATATAACAGTTTACAGCCTTCAAAATATTTACCGGGAGAGTAACCTCGTGTATATAAATATTCTTGATTATTTCTCTTGCCATTTTTTTCACCTGCTGTCTATGTATTTCTTTTCATTATACCGCACTCGAAAATATTTTTCTATAAAACAATAAAAATCCTTCAATTTGAAGGATTTTTACAGTTAGCTCTTAGTGCTTAGTTATTGGTTATTAGTCATCAGTGTATTCTCAACCTTATATTCATTTCGTTTTTCACTGATCCATGTTTGATACAACGGCTGGATCATACTGTCTATAAGCATGTCTTTGACTTTTTCTTTACTATCTTCATAGACTGCTTCTTTTGCTTCGATCTTATCTTCGACCTTTATAATATGATAGCCATAATCCGTTACAACTATATCACTTATTTCTCCAACCTCTAAAGCAAAAGCCTCGCGTTCAAATTCTACTACCATATCCCCGATAGTGAAATATCCTAAATCTCCGCCGTTGTTCTTATTGCTTTCATCTATTGAATATTCCTTTGCTAACTCAGCAAAATCTCCTCCTGCCGCCAGCTTTTCTTTTACTTCCTCTGCTTTATCCCTGCTTCCCAATAGAATATGTCTTGCCTTTATCTGCTCAGGAGTACGAAGAGATGCCTTGTTTTCTTCAAAATATGATTTTATCTCTTCTTCTGTTATTGTTATTTGTGGTTCGAGTAGTTTCTTGATTTTCAGGGTTGTTATTATTTCATTATTGATATCTTCTTCGGAATAATTGTAATATTGGAGCATTTGTTTAAAAGCAGTTACTCCTCCGTATTCTTCTGCTATCATTTCCATTCTATTATCGATCTCTTCCTGAGTAATATTTATATTATTTTTCTTTGCTTCCAAATCTACAATTTTTTCTATAATCAATAATTCCAGTGAATCCAGACCAGTTTTCTTTACCATTTCATCGTATAATTCATCTTTTGTAATAACCTCTTTTCCTACTCGAGCAACTACATCCCCCGAATTACATGCCGCTAAAACAGGAATAACAGCTAACATCATAGCTATTATAAAAACAATATGTTTTTTTTGATTTCTCATTGAATACTATCTCCTTTAGTCCTTTATTTCATCTTTAGTAAAACATTTCGGTATTTATTTTACCATATATTCTTTAATTAAACCTTAATTTTTTAATAAATTTAAGAACAAAACTAATATAAATTTTGTGATCCGCCTCAATCTTCATTCAGACTGTCAAAACGTTCCTGCAGCTCCTTTAGATTTTTGAAGCGTCCTTTACGAATATCCTTCTCCAGTTTTCGCTTTTTAAATGATATGAACAGCTGGTTAAGATCATATCCCTCCGGATACAGGACCTCCCTTCTCTTGTCAAGGGTTACTCTTTTTTCATGTATTTCCTCGTATTCTCCGTCTATAAAAACGTTGACTGTATACTCTTTGACTTTATGCTCGAATATTAGCCCATATTTTTTAGTCTCATTTAATAAGACTCTGTCGCCATTATTATATATAGTCCTGGTGGACTCAATTGTATTTTCACCTGTGACTGCTTCTACTCTGCTTTTCTTTTTGGAAAACTTGTTTATATTCTTTGCTGTCACCATTTCATGGCTTTCGGCAATCTCTTTAGCCCTTTCCAAAATTTTATCGGAAAGTCCCAGATCCTTGGAAATCCAAAAGGCATTACTTTCGCCAGCCACTCCTATCAAAAGCTTGTACAGAGGTTTTAAGGTTTTCCTGTCGAAATCCATCGATGCATTTAAAAAACCTTCATGCATTTCGCTGTATTCCTTTATTTTGCTGAAATGCGTGCTTGCCAGGGTAATCGCACCGCGGTTATATATTTCTTCCAATATGGCAATACCCAACGCCTCTCCATCCTTAGGGTCTGTACCTGTTCCTATTTCATCGATCAACACTAAAGTTCTTCTTGAAGACTTGTTCACTATATTAATCAGGGACTTCATATGTCCTGAAAATGTAGATAATGATTGGTCTATACTTTGCAAATCACCAATATCAACAAGTACCTTATTGAACATAGATATGCTGCTGCCTTTTCCGACCGGCGGAAGTATTCCGCTTTGTGTCATAAGTACCAAAAGTCCTACTGTCTTTAATGTTATCGTTTTGCCGCCGGTATTCGGTCCGGTTATTACCAAGGTCCTGTAGCCGGCTCCGATACTGATATCCAGAGGAACCGCTTTATTGCCCAGCATGGGATGTCTTGCTTTCTTTAAATCAATTATTTCATCATCCCTTATTACGATTTCATTTCCGCCGATTTCAACAGAATACTTGCCCTTTGCAAATATAAAATCATACGTTCCAATAATGTGTATAGAATCTCTTATTGTATTGATGTTTTCAAATATCATCTCCGAAAGCATCATCAGTATTCGAATGCATTCCTCCTCTTCCTGAGATTTGAGCATTACGATTTCTATTGTTAGATCCTTTATTGAATCGATCTCAATGTATAGAGTTGACCCAGATGATGATGCTTCAATCACTGTTCCCTGAACAAACTTCCTTGCCGATGATTTAATTGGGATCACATATCTGTCATTTTTTTGGCTATAATAATTTTCCTGAATGTATTTTGCATTATTTTCGGCGTTTAGAAAATTGTTGAGCTTCTCAATTCGCTTTGAGTGAAGTACTTCTATCTTTTTCCTTATTTTTTCAAGTGCACTGCTCGCCCTTGAATGTACCATGCACCCATCTATACAATATTCTATTTCATTTTCTATAGCTTCAAAGCTTTCAAGCCCTAAAGAATATGAATATAATTTTGGTGCAATAAACTTATATGCTTCTATTGATTTTTTGAGATTCCTTATGCATCTTAAAAAGTCTGCCACTTTAATGAGCTCTTCGGGATAAAGGAACTTTCCTATTTCGACTTTTTTGATATATGGCGTGATATCATTAATTCCGCCTAAATTTATTCCGGAACCTTCCCTAAGAATAGTCACGGCTTCTTTTACTTCCTCATACTTATTCAATATAATTCTCGGGTCAGTATTTGGCATCATTTCATCAACAAATCTTTTTCCCAAATTACTTGATGCATATGTTTTGATTTGCTCTTTTATATCGTTATAACCTAATATTTTAAGCGTCTTTTCACTGTTCATTTTCTCAATCCTCCAAATTAAGGTAATTCGAACAGTCACTATTTTCATAAAAAAACCGTGATCGATCAAATCACGGTAAAACTCTAAAGATTTATATAGATAGTAAAGCTTATACTATATTGTCAAATTGAATGTAGCTTAATGAATTATAAATATAACAATCTATAAGGTTTAGAATTAATGGTGACCGTTCGTTAATCAAATAGTATTTTCCATGGCTCAATACAGCATTAAATAAAGCTTTATAAAGAAAAGCTTAAATAAAGTACATACACTATAAAATAATACTGCTATGAACTTCCTTATTCATTTACTATGATTTACGAAACCACACTCACCAAAATTCCTCCATTTTGCTATTCATTTCAATAGCCGATTTTCTCTTAAAATATATTACATTAAAAGTTGTTTGTCAACGGCACAAAACAACAGGGACGGTACTTTTTGTTTACTTTTTATTTAAAAATTTACATGATTATCACGGAGTGATACACAAGGTAAACAAAAAGTACCGTCCCTGTTGTTTTATATGATTATCACGGAGTGATACACAAGGTAAACAAAAAGTACCGTCCCTGTTGTTTTATAAAAATATTTATATCTTTAAGCTATGGTAATTCTTTTATTATTATATTTTGATAATGTGGTGGCAGTATATGACTTTCAATGTGCTCAAACTTCTCTACTTTAACCCCTTTTAAATCTATTTTGAAAGTGATTCTATCACGACCCACACTCAAATGCGGGCCAACATAGGGGTGAATCTCTAATTCTACTATATATGAATAATTAAGCTCAGGGACCATCTTTTTAATACTTATAAAATTATAAGAGTATGGTGCTTCATTTGGAAGGAGTGTCATGTAATCATCATAATAATTACCTACCGCCTCCTCAACATATGGATAAAGCATTGTAATAAACAAGTTATAATATACTTGACTGTCTAACCCAATACTATTATTTTGGTTATTATTTGAAGTAATATGTACTTTAATATTATTGTATGATACCAAAGATATGATCAAAACTAGCAGTAATATCCCCATTATCGAAGCAAATATGATTCTTTTTCTCATAAAATTTTCACCTCAATATAATCTACTATCCTTTTGCTCCGAATAGGCTATTAATTAGTAATTTTTTTGATTGTCCACTTCATAAAAAAGACAAAGACCACATAAAAGTCGTTTTATATGGTCTTTGCTTTTTACCTGCTATCCCATGCAAAACTGACGGATAATGCCGCCAGTCATCACATCAGCCATTATTAAGGCTTCTGCCTGAACACGGTCGTATTCTTTGATACCTTCTTCATATTGACCTGTCAGGATGAAAACAGCCTCATTTTCTGTCATGCGAAGATGATCGAACAGTAAATCTCTCCACTGGGTTTTGCTCCAAAATGGATTAATGGAAGCAAGAAATCCGGCAATATTCTCAGCGTTGGAATACCATAAGCGGCGTTGTTTATCCACCTCCGCGGTGTTGCCCGCTTTTGCGGCATTGACTAACTGGGCTGCTATCAAAAGATGATCTGTAAGAAGTCGTTTAAACTGCATGGCTATTTGTTCACCATAAAATGGTTTAAGCGCTTTGGCGAAATCATCAGGGTTTTGCAAAAGCCTTTCTGTTACAAATTGAAGATCGGGCAGACTAAATGCTGTACTCAAAATGAAAAAACGAGTCCACAAAACATGCTCAATCCATAGCCTGCGAATTGTATTTGACAATTGTAATTGGTTGCAAGCCACTCTACTGTTTAAAATTGCTTGGTGAATGATAATTCACCTCCTTTGGCTACCTGATATAGGTCATCTACTATATTGTATGATAGTAAAATATAGTTTGTAGCCTACGTTACATCAAACATTAGGGACGGTACTTTTTATTTACTTTTCACTTGAAGCCAGGCAGGCAAGAGCGGTTTGAATACAAGGTAAACAAAAAGTACCGTCCCTAACGTTTACTCTCCGGTTAACAAGTTAACCTCTCA
>JAAYPU010000275.1 GCA_012519645.1 Clostridiales bacterium
ATGAAACCTTTGAAATAAAATCTATGATCAAATTGGCTTCCGCTGCATCCTGTTTTAAAAATTTCAAGCGCGCCGGAACATTGTAAAATAACTCGGAAACTATGATTGTCGTTCCGTCGGGACAGCCCGTCTCCTTCTTTTCAATGACTGTGCCGCCTGCTATTTTTAATTTTATGCCCGCTTTATTATTTTTAGTTTTCGTGATTATTTCTACGCGTGATACAGCAGCAATACTGGCTAGGGCTTCTCACCTAAATCCCAATGTATTGATATACTGAAGATCCTCTGCTTCTCTTATTTTACTGGTAGCATGTCTTTCAAAGGCATTTTCTACATCTTCATATAAAATACCGCTGCCATTATCCGTTATCCTGATGTAGCTTTTCCCTCCCTGCTCTATTTCAACAATTATTGAGTTGGCGCCGGCATCAATAGAATTCTCAATAAGCTCTTTTACAACTGACACCGGCCTGTCAACGACTTCTCCTGCTGCTATTTTATTGGCAGTTGAAGGTGATAATTTTACGATATGCTTATTTTCCAATGCTTTCACCTGCCTTCCTTGCTTCTTTGATGAGCTCTTCAAGTATGTATAAAGCCTGCATTGGTGTTGTATCTAATATATCGATTGATTTAAGCTTATCAATGAGCTTGCTGTTTTGCATGTCAAAAATAGAAATCTGCATTTCATCTTTATCAACAGACTTGATATTAGCGTCATGAATGAGCGCGCTTTTGTGCTCAAGCTCTGAAAGCTTCTTTCGAGCATTTTCAAGCAATTCTTCAGGTATGCCTGCAAGCTTGGCAACCTGTATTCCATAGCTTTGACTGGCGCTTCCATCGATGATTTTATGAAGAAAGATGATATCTTGATTATTTTCTTTTACATCAACATTAAGATTTTTAACGCCCGGCAGAACTCCTTCCAAATGAGTCAATTCGTGATAATGAGTTGCAAAAAGAGTTTTGATTCGCTGCAGATGGCTGCACATATATTCTATTACCGCCCAGGCAATGCTTAAGCCGTCATAGGTGCTGGTGCCTCTTCCTATCTCATCGAGGATCACCAAACTCTTCTCAGTTGCAGTATTTAATATATAGGCCAATTCGCTCATTTCCACTAGAAAAGTACTTTGCCCCTGAGCCAAATTATCAGAAGCCCCTATACGAGTAAATATCCTGTCAACAATTCCTATTTCAGCTTCCTCTGCCGGAACAAAGCACCCTATCTGCGCCATCAATACTATCAGGGCGGTCTGTCTCATGTAAGTGGATTTGCCTGCCATGTTAGGTCCTGTTATCAATAAGAAGGTATTTTCATTATCCATGTACGTATCATTGGATACAAACATGCCATTTCTTAAAGTATTTTCAACAACCGGATGCCTGCCTTTTTCGATTTTTATTATATTTGAATTGTTAACTTTTGGCTTAACATAGTTTAATCTTTCACTTATCTCTGCAAAAGATACCAATACATCCAATTCTGCTATTGCCTCAGCTGTAATTTGTATTTTTTCTATATATTTTTCAATAGTATTTCTAATCTCCGTGAATATCTCGTATTCCATTTGATTTATTTTAGTTTCTGCATTTAA
>JAAYPU010000276.1 GCA_012519645.1 Clostridiales bacterium
GCTGGAAGCAGCAACCGGTCTTTTGTCCCAGCAGACGTTGCATTTTAACCTTCTTAACCAGGTCTTCTGTGCTCTGGTGCAGATGGGTAAACCGGTTGATTTTTTGTCCAGTCAGATTCGAGGTTGCGGTCATAAGATCTTCATACTCAGGATCCTGAGCCAATTTATAGGTCATAGCCATTGCATTAATAGAAGGACGAATAATTGGATGATCAACGTAGTTTTCTACCTTCTCACCGAACATGTAGAGATCAATTTTTAGCTGACGAAGATCGTCTAAATACTGTTGCGGAGTTTTTAATGCCATAAAACATCACCTCATTTTGTTAGTATTTTCATATGATACTTAGCGCCTGTTTACGGAGTCTAATCCATAAGAAAAATCACTCACCTCCGCTGCGCTCATTAGACCTTCAGCACTCTATAGTGCAAAAATAATGCCAACTGCCCTGATAAACGTGAACAATAGACCCGCAACCCAAATTCTATCACATTTTTAATGTTTTCCCCTAACCAGGTAATACCAAAACGATTTCATTTTATATAGCTATGGCCACGAATAATATCAATTGCTTGCTATGACTGTGATGTATTAACATTTATGATACTGTACTTTGTTAATGCAATTTTCGTGCCATTTTCTGTTGGTTTGATTTAGCATGATTTGGCATAATTAGTCCAATAAGTTCAAACAGGCATGCAGACGAATTTTAGAGTACTTTTAAAAATAATCCTTAAACAATCAAAGCCATTAAAAATTTGTACATAGTCATTGGATTTTGAATTGAAAATGAAGCTCCTTGTACACGCTTTTTACAATATGTAACATTTTTCGGGGTGTATAATCGCGATTAATTAATATTTCGGCAAACCGATACGTCAGTGCATATTATTGATGCATTTTTGTATCGTTTATGATATTATATATACATATACACGGTAGAAGTTTTAGCTATTGGTTAAAACTATCTAGAAAATGAAAACCTGATAACCGTCATTGTCTTGCGAAATCTTAATTATCTGCTAACCGGGTCTAGTTTTTGGTATTATTTAAATAGTGCTAGAATACTTTGATTCAGTTTCCCTTAGTTTTGCGTTGGTGTAGCTGGAACCAATGGTCGTCAATAATACTTAGGAGGGTCACTATTGAAGGATTTTTGGGAAGAATTGACAGAAGCGCCAGAAGAGAATGCTATATTTACCAAACGAGGATTGAAGATTAGTTTTGAGAAAAAGGAGCTCCAAAATTATTTTGGCCGCTTGCTTGATAAACGGCCGTTGGAATGCCTGATAGGAGAAACAGCCTACTGGGTATTAATACCTAGTCTAGCTGCTATTTATTCTTTTCCCATAGTCCTGTTCATTACGAAGAGTCCATTATATACACTCATGGCAAGTCTTGGATTAATGATGTCCATGTCGTTGTTTAATCAATCTTCATATAATTTTTTTATAAATAAATACTTAGTTAGACCTGCGGCTAGTCTTCTCGCCAAACTCACCATTAATGTTGTTTTTGCAGTATTGCTGTATAGGGCTGATGTTTCCATCTGGCTGGTAATACTGCCTTTTATTTGGTGGATACTCAATGATTTTGTTCCTATAATTTATGTGTTATCCGAGTTTATTTTAATGAGAATTAAAATGTGGATGTGGAACTTGGCTGATCCAGACGGCGTTTTACGACAAGTTGGAATCTACTGGGCGAAAAGATATAAGATGCAAACAAATAAACACGGTAAAGTTTTGTAACTTACCAGACTGCAGGTGTACAAGGCATAAAAAGCAGGACCCCAAGATCGAATAGTTGTCAGCAGCACAAAGGTGGAAACCTTCCGGATTGTTTTAGATATGTTAATGATGTGTATTGGCTGTTTTGCATAAAGGAGGTACCAGTAATGAAAGTGTCTGCCTTGATGAGAAGAAACTTCAATGTGCTAAAACCTGAGAATAGTATGCAGAAAGCAGCTCTAGTATTACTAAAAAACAAGATGGACGGAGCACCAGTTGTAGATGATGAAGAAAATTTAATGGGCATTTTCGGTAAGAGACAGCTTTATCAAGCATTAGCCAGCAACTCTTTTTCTAATACACAGGTTAAAGACTTAATGATAAAAGAACCTGTGACCATCAGCATAAATGACGATATTTCAGCTCTTCAGTCTTTTAAGATGGCTTGCGTACCTGTAGTAGATGGCAGCAAGGTTGTAGGCATGGTTACCCAGGGTGATCTGAACAAGTTCTATTACAACAATTACAAAGAAATCAGTCAAGAGTTGGAGACAATCATCAACTCAACTTATAATGCAATTATAAGCATAGACCTGGATGGCAAAATACGATTTTTTAATCCAGCGGCAGAAGCGCTTTTCCGGGTACAGAGAGAGGATGTTATAGGCATTCCCTACACCAATATTTTCCCAGAAGGAGCATTGGTACAGGTTATGCAGACCGGAGTCCCACAGCTTGCTCAAAAATTTGAACACAACGACAGGCAACTTGTTTCCAATCGAACGCCAATCTTTGCCGATGGAAAAATAATTGGAGCAGTAGCCTTGATTCAAGATGTTTCCGATTTTATTGCTATATTTGAAGAATTACAGCATACCATTGAACTCAAGGAAGAAATGAATGCTATAATCGAGTCCTCATTCGATGGCATCTTTGTTACCGATGGCGATTGCAAGGTCTTAAACGTCAATCAAGCATATTCCCGCATTACCGGAGTGCTTCC
>JAAYPU010000277.1 GCA_012519645.1 Clostridiales bacterium
AAGAAGTCCAATTAATAATTGGGATTTTCAGAATATGATGCAGGTATTAAACACTTCCAAAAGGGCTTCAGTCAATATCATCGATATAGGTAATAATTGGAGTCATCCGGCAATACAGGACAGCCTGAGAATATTTGAAAAGATATTGATCATTATTGACCCTTTGCCTCCGGATATTTTACAAAAAGAAGTTTTGCTGGGAAACATCAAAAATCTGAAGGATGCCGGTTATCCTATCGAATTTATAGTTAATAAATATCAAAAAGGGGTTCAGATGAAGGAGTTGATTGAATATCTGGGAGTAACACCGGCTATGAATATACCCTTCGTAGACATTAGCTATATTTATAAAGCAGTATATCAATATAAAATTCCATATGAAATACCACAGGTGAAAAATATATTAGAAAAAGAAATGGATCTATTAATTAAGAGAATTATCTTTAATGGAAAACTGAAGAAACCCAAGAAGAAAAGTATTTTGAAAAAACCAATTCTAAATACGTCTATCTAAAGGAGGGGTAATTTGAAAGCAGCTACCTTTAATAGAGTGAAAGGAATTGTCGGCTTGTTTTTAATAATATTGGCTGTGGCGTTTGTTTTTTATTGGGAGAGCTTTGGACGGGAACAGCTCCTTTATAAAGAAGTTGTCATAGCAAAACAGGATATATTTAAAAACAGCTTGATAAGTAAAAACGACATTATGATTACGAGATTGGAAGATGAAAGGATATCAGAATATGCGGTCATTGATCCGGAGGTTGTATTGGGACAGGAAGCAAAGCAATTTATTCCTAAAAATACCGCTATAGATTTCAGATATATTGACAAGCCGGAAATTGTATTGGATGAAAATGAGTATATATTTAAAATTCCCGGTAATTGGCTGATAGCTTGTCCGGGTTCATTAAGAAGGGGGGATAATGTATTTTTATATCCTGTAAATTCAGATATAACACCGGATGAATCAACAGAATATATTTTTGAGGAATCATTTATAGCGAAATTGGTTGTGGCATACGTCAAGGATTCGGGCAACAGAGAAGTGGTAAACTCGGATAGTTCAAAACTGGAGAGATTGGACGGCACTTCCCAAATCGATTCTGTGGAAATTATCACTACCTTTGAAATGGCTGCGATGTTAGAGGATTATAATAGGAGGGGGTATAGGTTTTTGTTTTTGTATAAATAAGGCTTTGAAAAGATGAAAGGTAACATTTGAAATTCAGGGGACGATAGAATTAGATAATAGATAAAAGATAATAGATAATAGTATGGGGAGATTTTTTTTTAGAAAATCAAATATTTAAGGGGTTAGTTATTATTATATTTAATAATGATAAAAAGGGGTTGGGTTAATGAAAATAGGTCTGTTGACAGATGCAGGAATGCATCCATTTTTTGACAAAAATCAAGGAATCAATGAGATATATATTTTCAATTCATTAGAGGAAATCAATACAAATCTGGATATTTTGATTGTTGATAATAGATATGTGTCAGTTAATAAATATATTCAATATATAGATACGCATCAAAGTAAAATTAAACAGCACTTCTTTATACTGTCCGATGAAAACAATTCACTAAAGAATGCTCTGTTAAAAAGTAAGAATGTGACAGTTCTGCCCGCGTCATATACGGGGAGGCAGATATTGAGCTATATTAATGAGGATATTGAAAATGAAGCAGATAAAGATGAAAATGTCATAGTTTTTTTTGGTGCAGACAGTAAGGTAGGAACAACCATGATTGCACAATCTGTTGCCGAACAGATCTCAGAAAATGAAAATTTACGAGTTCTGTTTGCAATATTGGATGGAACGCCGGGAACTGATTACATACAAAATGCGGATAAGCAAATATCTATTGATGATATGAGAGCAAAGGTTATAAATAATATGTTAAGCAAAACCGAGCTCATGGATATTTGTTTAAAACAAAATAATCTATATATTCTGCAAGGCACGCAATCATACATATATCGGAGATACTACCATCCCGAGCATGTTGAGGCTTTTTTAAAACAGCTTTCAGAAGCTTTTGACATCGTTATAGTAGATGCCGGTTCCAATGTAGAGTTAGGTATGACTATAGGTGCATTGACAGCATCCTGCTACAGGTTTCTGGTTTGCACCCAGCAAAGTAATTGTTTGAGAAATTTCAATCGACTGGATATACAGATCCTTTCAAAATTAAAAATAAAAGAGTTTTTCCTCATTGTTAATAAATATATAGAAAACGACCAATTGCCTAACGGATATAAGCTTGCTGATTTATATGACGCACCTTTTATATGTACAGTCCCTTATTCGGAATATGGATTGCAGGCTGAGATGGAGCAGTTTACCATTCAACAATTAAAAGATGATGAATACAAAAATGCCATAGGCAAAATTGTTGATTTGATTGGAGCCTTTTTGGGAATGGAGTTTACAGAAAAAAAACAACCGGTATCTATTTTTGACAAAGTATTTAAGTATAAGAGGGTTAAGCAGCTTGAAAGAACTATATGAAAAAGAATTTATATTAGAAGAATATATAAATAAGAAAACCATGACCGCTCATTCGGTAAAAAAAGATAAAAATAAGCACATGCAATTCTATGAAATATGTCAGGATGTTAAAACGTTTTTTGAAAAAGAGTGGGAATCAGCGAATTCAAATTATGAGAATATATTATTAGAGCATAAACGTGCTATTATCGGCCACGAAAAAGAGGTTGCTTATTTCAAAGATAAAATCAGGGATTATTTGAATACACACAACCTATTAAAGGAGTGGAAGCCTGATTGGTACATGGATATAGTAGACGGCATATATCATGAGTTGTGGGGAATGGCGGGTATAGGAGAGTGGTTTACAGATAAGTATAAAGACAGCAGCTCTGCAAAAATTATAGGAGATAGAATTTATTTTTTAATAAATGGGAAGACGGTACTAATGCCGCAGAGAATAGATGCCCAGAGAAGAAAACAATTGATAAAAGCACTTCTTTTAAATACGCCAAAAAAACGTTTGGGTGACAGTTATCATGAAGTATATATGCTGGACGGAAGCAGAATCACAATTTTTACCGGAGAGCTTGTCAATCCGGACCAGGAAGTTTTGGTATTCAGAAAGTTTTTAGTAAAGGAATATACCCTTGAAAAACAAGCGGAGCTGGGGACAATTCCCGCAGACGCTATTCCTCTTTTTGTCAGTATGATCAAAATAGGTTTTAATGTGGTTTTTACCGGGGCAGTCCGAACAGCCAAAACAACTTTTTTGTCTACATGGCAGAGTTATGAAAATCCTGATTTAGAAGGAGTAATGATCGAAACAGATCCTGAAATCCCTTTGCATAAGCTATTACCGTCAGCGCCTGTAGCACAATTGGTAGCAGATGGAGAAACATTGGAAAATATTACAAAAAGTATTCTCCGTTCCGATGCAGATTACATTATTATGGCTGAAGCCAGGGATGGTGCAGCTCTTAACATTGCTGTGAAAGCTGCAAATAAAGGGACGAGGAGAGTCAAGATGACATTCCATACCACGGACATACTCGATTTTTGTTATGATGTCGCTGATGAAATAGTTCGTATTTATGGAGGATCGCTTTACAGCACAATGATAAAGGTTGCAAAGAGCTTTCAGTATGTATTTCATTTTGTTCAGCTGCAGGACAAGTCCAAGAAAAGATTAAAGGCAATTTATTGCGTTGAATATGACGATTCAAGGATCACATATCATCAAATATGCAAGTACAATATGGAAACCGATTCATGGCATT
>JAAYPU010000278.1 GCA_012519645.1 Clostridiales bacterium
AGGTTGCTCCTATATCGAATATCCCACTTACAAAAATGCATCCTAAAAATACAAGTATCATAGAAATAAGCTTTATACGAGTAATTTTTTCCTTGAACAAAATACGGGAAATGATTATTACAAATGCCGGCATAGTCGAAAGTAAGATTGCTGCCAGTGAAAGCGATACCTCTTTGATAGCCAGATTATAAAAGTAATTCAATCCAAGGGAGCTGAAAACGCCCGCACATACCAGAATCCATAAATCCTTAAGTTGCAGCTTTAAAAGCTTTTTATCGTATATGAGTATCCCCAAAAATAGAATTAAAAAAGCCCCCAGCATTCGGCTCTCAACAATTGAAACATTATCTATGCCTTTGCTGCTCAAATATCTGACGAATATACCAACGGCCCCCCACATACACCCTGCGATAATTACACTTAGAGAAGCAATTTTTGTCATTTCATTTCTCCTTATAAAACAATAGTTGAACAATCGTTAAACAATAGTTGAGCAATAGTTAAACGATTGTTATTGATTTGAAATTTAATAATTTAGATTTATGATTTATGATTTATATTTTTGATTTATGATTTAATGTAGAAATTTGCTTTAAGAAAGCAAATTTCTTCCTTATCTATTAGTTCTTAGTTATTAGTTATTAGTTTATAAGTTGATGCGAAGCATCATCACAGCCTTTATATTGTAACATATTATCTATTATTTAGTATCATTATTTGCAAAAAATAAACTGTGGCTGACAGTCGCCAGCCCCATAAAACTTTGTTTTACAATTACTCCATTAAATATTAATAATCGGCAAAATGCTTATATGCTTGCTTCTTAGCACCACAGACCGGACATGCATCCGGCAGATTTTCTGAGACTGTATGTCCGCAAACAGGACATACGTAAACCGGACCCAGTTTCATATCTTCACCTTGTTTTGCAGCATCCTGTGCCAATTGAAAAAGTCTTGCATGGATCTTTTCAGCTTCTAATGCATAATAAAATGCACGTTCAGCTTCTTTTTCCTCTTGAAATTTTGCTGTATTTAAATATACGGGATACATTTGCTCTATCTCGTGGAGCTCTCCTTCGATAGCTCCTTGAAGATTATCAACAGTTTTACCTGCACCGAATACAGCTCCTGCTGTAACCGCACAATCTCCTTCTTTGTCCTTCAGTACTCTGAAATGGTTATTTGCATGTGCCTGCTCTGCAAAAGCTATCGCCCTGAATAGTCTGCCAATATTCGGCATGTTTTCCTTATCAGCCATTTCTCCCCATATAAGATATCTCATATGGGCCATGCTTTCACCCCCATAAGCAGAACGCAAAAAATCAGCTGTCATATCATTTTTTACTCCCATTTTTTATCTCCTTTCCTTCCTATAATTTATATAATACCCATTTACCATGGGAATTATTGACCTATCGCCAATAGCGAGAATGATGACGCTTACTGCGACGTCTTACAATGAAATGGCCGTTTATCACTCTTTAAATATTTCAGTTGCCAAAAGCGCCGCCCCTAGCGCTCCGCATATATCCGGCTCTTTTGGTACAATTACTTTTTCTCCCAATTTCTCTTCTATAGCACTTAGGACTCCGACGTTTCTTGCCACCCCTCCGGTCATCATATATGCTCCTTCCATTTTCCCCCGCTTTCCTAAAGCTACAACCTTTGATGCTACTGATTTATTTATGCCGTGAACTATATCTTCCAGCTTTTTGTCCTCAGCAATCAAAGAAACAACTTCCGATTGTGCAAACACGGAACACATACTTGAAATCACAACCTCTTCTGTCCATTTTGATCCATATGTGCTCATTTCCTCAAGGGATAATTGCAGGGATTGAGCCATCATTTCAATAAACCTTCCGGTTCCCGCGGCACATTTATCATTCATTACAAAGTCAAGGACATTGCCCTCATGGTCTAACCGAATGATTTTGCAGTCCTGCCCTCCTACATCTATGATCGTTCGAACTGTCGGGTCCAAAAAATATGCGCCTTTAGCATGGCAGGTGATTTCCGTCACATCCTTGCCCCTAAAATGAATTTTCGATCTTCCGTAGCCTGTAGTAACGATATTTTTTATCTGATCCTTTTCAAGACCGCTTTTTCTTAATGCTTCCTCAAATGCTTTTTCCGCACTTTCACCGACCTTGGTTCCCGTAGGGATTACTGCAAAGGATACGATATTCTTTTTATTATCTATGATTACTGCATTAGTAGAAGTAGAACCGCTGTCTATTCCGGCATAATAGGAACTATCACCGGATAATATATCCACATGATCGGCTTCTTTTTTTATATCAGATAAAGCATTTTCAAAAAAAGCCTCTAATCGCGTTTTCATTTGCCCTCCTCCTTGGTTTGTGTAATCCGTTTCTATCTTCAAAATTGGAATTTTCAATACTGCCTTCAGCTTTGAAAATTCAAAGCTATAAAAATCACAAAAATTAACCGTATTATATATTATCCCGCATAAATTGGGGTCTTCAGTCAAATCTCTTCTCTGCTTTATGTCCGTCATTCTCATACATGGCGTCTGAGACAGCAGCGCGCCTGAATACCAGGTTATAAGCTCATCCAGACTTCCGCCTGGAAGTGGTTTGGGCAATTTGCGCAGCCCGGTACATGAATTATTCTTTATAGGCAGCGGTGACTCCCGTCGTATATATTCCAGCAGCTCAGAGCTCAATCTTGCTCCCATGACGGATATATATGGTCCCGTTACTACTTCATCATCATCATCATCATTAAATGCAGAACAAAACTTTTTTATATCAAACGTGCGGTCCAGAGATTGAGATAAGTCATCAATAAACTTAAGTATCTGATTCTTATATAACAGCTTGCTGCAATGCTCCGCATTATGGGGCAAATTAAGCATAAATACTTCCTGCTCCTGATTTTTCAAAACATCACTAGCCCTTTCGATAGAATCACAGCAAGTTGTAAGTAAAAGTGGGGCATTATCATTATTCAAACGATTTTCAACAATAGCCCGCGAAAAGCTGCATACGTTGCTATGAATGATCATGTCAGCTGACTCATAATTATCGGCTGACGGATTCAAAAACTCTGCATCCATATCAAAGCCTGCTGCTATTTCTATCGGAGCATATTTGCAGACATACTGCATTATTTTTCCCCTCCAGCATTTCCATGAAAGCCTGAAGACGTGTCCTCATCTGACCTTCGTTGATATTTTGCCTGTCACAGCCGTCACCATCCAGTATTAAAACCGGAATACCATTTTTTTCGAGAATTTTTTTAACTATTCCCGAACTCCCAAGTGTTTTTTTACAACCCCAGTGGTTAAAGTAGATAATACCGTCTGCCTTTAGGGCTATCGCCATTTGAAGAAGTTTTTCGGCGCGCCTGTTCGAAGAACCTCTCATATGATTATAAAGCAATTTACGGGCTAATGACCTGAATGGCATTGACTCATCCAGATCAATTAGAGCATCATCATTCATATCTATTGCCAGCAGCTGATATCTTTCATTATTGATAATTTCTTTTATGGATTTTTGCCAATTAGGTATGGTATGGCACCATAATATCCTGATTCTTTTATCCGAAAGCTTTGCATTTTTTGCATCCGTAAGCAACAGCTCAAAATATTTCTCAGCTTCTTTAGACCCGAGAAGAATATGAGTAAAAAACAGCTTATACATTTCGGATGTAACATCGTTGGGAATATATTTGTATGAAAGCTCTTTTAAAAATTCTTTATATAAGTATACAGACCTGTTTTCTCTTTTTATGATTTCTTTTAATTTATCTTCATCAAATCTCCTTTGAGTCATATCTTCAATGAAAACAGCTGCTTTTTTTAATTGGTCTTCTAAATATTCTATTGCTTCATTGCTGTCTGAATTAGGTGTGTCCACTGTAAAAGCAGGAACGTTCCAAAATTCCGCAAGAGTTCTGAATGTAATGATATTAGCATCACAAGCAAAGGTTGTATTCATAATAAATTTAGGTTTTGGAATGACCTTTGACAATGCAGCTCCAATAAGAGCCTTATGATAGGAACAATAGGACTGGGATATACCCATGTTTTCTGCATAATCGATAAAATAACGCTCCGAGCCGGCTCCATTCAAATAAACAGACATACCTTCTATGAATCCCGGTTTAATATCCATAGCATGGAGAAGCTCGCATGGAAAAAATATATTTACAACTGCTGAATTGTCCGGCTTTGATAGCGAATATCGAACATTTTCATTGCATATGACAGATGCATATTTTTGATGCGGCAGCAGATCGTGCTTTGAAAAATATTTCATTTGAATTCCGCTGGCTGTATAACCGGCTTTTAACAGTCTCAAGGATTTCTTAGGATTCTTTTCAATATTTTTTCCTACCAGCTCTCCAAACTTTTTGACTACTCTGCTCATAGCTTTCTCCTAAGATATGCTTTTTATCTGTGAATTCTCCTTTAATTGTACCATGATTTGCATAATTTGGCATACTGATTAAATAAAAAAAACGAGCTGCTTTTACAACTCGTAGATAAAAATTCTGTATCGATCATAATACCTGCCTTCCTATCCCAGTCTATTTGTCTTTCTCATTCCATTAATCAAGATATACAGTTCTCCAATGAGAAATATTATGATGCAGACTATGACTGCCAGAATAACTGCAGGATATTGATTGTTGAAGCCGCCGGAAGAAGTATGCTTAATATGGATACCAATATATGCCCATACCAATACAAGTCCATACTCAATATCTTTATTTTTTAATAATGCTGCAAGGCCGATAGCCGTTCCGGCTAAAAGAACGATGACTGTCCAGGCAGCATCCGATATACCAAGACCCTTCCACCCTATACTTACAAAAAACGTAACCGCATTAGCAATAGTCGCTACTGTGATCCAGCCAAAATAAATGCTGAAAGGCAAACGTATAAAAAGCTTTTCTCTTGATGTCAGTTGTTCAAGCTTGAATTCTCTGTTGATGAAAGCGAGACATATTAAAATGATAATCATTATTATCAGAGAGGCAGGTATGATTTGATAATGCCACAAAAAAATCCATATTATATTTAATACAGATGATGTTGAAAAAAGTATGTTTATATAGCGAACAAGGTCTGAATTAAAAACCTGATTTCCGTGAAACAAACCCATTTGGTATAGGGTATAAAGTGCCAGCAGCAGATATATCAGCCCCCATATGGCATAAGTCAAGGGTGCAGGAGCAAATAAGTTAGCATATAAATCCGAAACCTCTCTCGTTGTGATATTATTGATCGGCAAACTATTTGCAAGTACATTTACAACAATCATTGCCACAAATGAGACCGCCGTTATTATTTTTATAATCATACACTCTTGCTTATACTCCATTAAAAAACACCTCCTATATACATTCCTAAAATGATATATTTGATCTTTTATATTTTTACCCCCATTTTTTTATTCAAAAACATATTCAGAAAACATTACATCATTCAATTAGAAATCTATTCTTACACAAGCCGACCAATCCGTTTAAAGCACCTGCCAAACCATAAAACCATATACTGAAAATAAATATTATAATTAAACAAAGGTGATAGTATGCTATCTGCAAATCATTTAACTAAAGCTTTTAAATCCTCAAAAGAAATTGAGATAAACAGCTCATCCAAAATTATCCTGATGAGTGATGTACATCGCGGAAATTACAACTGGTCCGATAATTTTGCAAACAATTCAAATATTTATTACACTGCCTTAAATCATTATTTTAATAAAGGCTTTACATACATTGAAATAGGAGATGGTGACGAACTTTGGCAAAACAGGCATTTTCCGGAAATCAGACAATCACATAGCGATATATTCAAGCTTCTTAGAAAATTTTACTTGGAAAATCGTTTATATTTAATTTATGGAAACCATGATATGGTTAAAAAGAATGAAAAGTTCGTTAAAGAAAACCTATACTATTATTATAACGAAAGAGAAAAGAAAAATGAGCCGTTATTCGTAAACATCAAATGCTACGAAGGACTCATTTTAAAATACAAAAACAAAAAAATATTTGTAGTTCACGGTCACCAAGGCGACTTACTCAATGACCATTTCTGGTGGGTCGCAAGATTTCTTGCAAGATATATTTGGACACCTCTCGAACTCTATTTAGGGTTTAAAGACATTACGAGTCCGGCTAAAAACTTTACAAAGAAAAAATCAACTGAAGAAAGAATAACAAATTGGGCAAAAAAGAATAATCAAATGGTCATTACCGGTCACACACATCGTCCTATGTTTCCTATCATGGAAAAATCATTATATTTTAATACCGGAAGCTGCGTTCACCCTAGAAGCATAACCGGTATAGAGATAGAAAACGGCCTGATGACACTTATAAAATGGAATATTAAAACAGATGCCAATAATTATTTACATGTCAACAGAGAACCGTTAACGGATCCGCAGAGGTTAGAATTTTTTATTCAAAGAATGAATAAATAACCTTATTATTTCAATTGCCTTTTTCAATATGCGAATACTCGAAAGATCCCTTAGCTCTTCCAATATTTATAACTAATTCATACAAATCAGGTGAATATTGTCTGATAGCTTCGATCTTACAACGCATGTCGTCGCAGCCTTTAGTAATCTCCTGATACCTGTCACATAATTTTTTGTTCTTATTTTGTATTAACCGATCTGTGAATATTGTCCGCGTAAAAGGCTGCATTGAATAGGGTTTATTATACACCAAGCTTACGGTATTATGCTCCACTTTGATTTGACTATCTGAATATCCGGTATTTTTCAAACCTCTAATAAATGCATCCCGCATATTTTCATCTTTTAAAGTAATACTGATATCCATAGTTAATTCCGATGGATTTGCAAAACCCCCCAGTTTAAATCCTGTCAGCCACCAGTGTTTTTCCTTCCTATAAAAGAGTGCTTCCTCGTTCTTTTTTAAGGAACACGACATTGACAATAGATCCGAATCGCTTGCTGCATCATAGAAAAAGTCGCCATAATCCTTCGGCGGGTAATAATAAGGCCATTTTTTTGTGTAGACTCCTATTTCAAAGCCGCAGCACATACCATACTGACCTTTCCAAAACTCTATCAGCCATATTTTGCCGCCATAAATAAAATATATGGGCTCACAATCCACGATCATACCGAAAGGCGCCGATGCTTCATCATATAGACGACTGTATCCATATTTTTTTTGCCATGGATTTAAAGTAGAATAAAATAGATCCTGTTCATCATCATATAAATATCCCGTGGCTTCAATAAGCTCATCCAATGTATCATAATCCGTCACCTCTTTTGCTTCATTGCCTGCAATCATTCCTCTTAATGCCGTTACTCCGCCACGAAGCTTTTTATGCAAAAATGTTGATTTTTCATACAAAAGTATTATCACTACTATAAAAGCGGCAATGCAAAAAATACCAATCAATTTTTGAATGAAAATTCTATCCGGCTGCAATGCCCCATTTGCTGTAAGTGCCATTGAAACCATATAAAAAAAACTTAACATAATAATCACTCACTCCAAATATTATATTTTCATAGTATTCAGTAAGTTATATTAGTGTTAAGTTTAAATA
>JAAYPU010000279.1 GCA_012519645.1 Clostridiales bacterium
GATAATCTGCCCCATTTGCTTTACAGCATCCATATTGATACCTGATTTTGTATTTCCTACATTTACAGAAGAACAGACACGTTCTGTAACGCTTAATGCTTCTGCAATGGATTCTATCAGTATCCTATCGCCTTTTGTATAGCCTTTTTGTACTAATGCAGAAAAACCGCCAATAAAATTAACTCCTACTTCTTTCGCAGCTTTGTCCAACACTTCCGCAAACTTAACATAATTTTTATCCGAAGACGCTTGTGCAATAAGTGCCATAGGTGTTACGGAAATTCTTTTATTGATAATGGGAATACCGTATTCTTTCTCTATTTCCGCTCCTACAGATACAAGCCTTTCGGCACTTTTTGTAATTTTATCATATATTCTGTTTCTGCAAGTATTACCATCTTCACTGATACAATCCAGCAAGGATATCCCCATGGTTATTGTTCTGATATCCAACTTTTCTTTCTCTATCATAGAAATGGTTTCCATAATATGTTTATAGTTAATCATTTAAAACCACCTCCATTTATTAAATGTTATGCATGGAATTAAATATGTCCTCATGCTGCATTCTGATAGATAATCCCATTTCCTTTCCTAACATATTCAATTGATTCAGCATATCTTCAAATTTAATAGAAGATTTTTCAATATCGACAATCATTATCATAGTAAAAAAATCTTGCAATACGGTTTGACTGATATCTAAAATATTAATATTATTTTCAAAAAGCATATTACTGACCTTTGCAATTATTCCGGTCGTGTCTTTACCTATTACGGTTATTACGGCTCTCATTTTATCTCCTCCTTTATTCTAAGAGCTATATGTTTTTTCAGCTTCTTCGTTTAATTTTTTAAATGCTGTTGACATCATAAGCTTGATTCTGTTTAGTTGATTGACTTCACTTGCGCCCGGGTCATAATCCACAGGAACAATATTAGCATATTGGAATTTTTTTCTCAATGCCTTTATCATGCCTTTGCCCGTTACGTGGTTAGGAAGACAGGCAAACGGCTGTAAGCAAACAATATTAGGAACACCGTTTTCCAGCAATTCTACCATTTCTCCCGTAAGAAGCCAGCCTTCTCCATACTGATTCCCTAATGAAAGTATTTCTTGTGCCTTCTCAGCGATATGATGGATAGTTGACGGTGGATTGAAACGCTTGCTCTCAGCCAGAGGTTTTCTCAAAATATTGCGCATTTTTTCTAAAAAGAAAATAGCAGCCTTATTGAGTATCATTGTTTTATACGATCCTGCCAGCTTCTCATAGTTAAACTCCTTACTAAGCATTCCATATAAGAAGAAGTCCAACAGGTCAGGAACAACCGCTTCACCGCCCTCGGTTTCAATAATATTAACTATATCATTGTTTGCTGTAGGGTGATATTTTACCAGAATTTCGCCTACAACCCCTACTCTTGGTTTTACTTGATCCGTTAATTCAAGAGCGTCAAAGTCCCTTACAATATTATTAACATTTGTTTTAAAGATATTAAGCTTTCCATTTTGTATGTTTTCCAAGCATATAGGAACCCATTTATTATATAAAGCATCAGCAGATCCTTTTATTTTTTCATATGGTCTGGTTTTATATAAAACGCGCATAAATAAATCACCATATAAAATCCCCATAATTGCCTTTTTAACCATACGATAATTTAACTTAAAACCTTCATGCTTATCCAGCCCTACGAGATTGGCTGATATAACCGGAATGTGTTCCATTTCCAGCTCTTTAAGGGATTTTCTCAATAGTGCTATATAATTGCTGGCTCTGCATCCTCCTCCGGTCTGAGAAATGATAACAGAGGTATTATTTAAATCATATTGTCCCGATTTAAGTGCTTCGATTATTTGTCCTAATGCCACGATAGTAGGGAAACAAGCATCATTATTTACATATTTCAGCCCTTCTTCAACACTTCCCTTATCGACTGACGGTAAGACCACAATATTATATCCTTCGGTTCTCATTGCACTTTCTAAAAATTGAAAATGTACCGGAGACATCTGAGGACACAATATAGTATGCTCTTCTTTCATCTTTTTCTTGAA
>JAAYPU010000280.1 GCA_012519645.1 Clostridiales bacterium
ATCGGTGTATCGGTTATCGTTTATCGTTTATCGTGTATGGATGCGCAGCACCAGTGTATAGAGTATAGATGTCATTGCGAGCGAAGCGTGGCAATCTGCACATGAGATAGGGATAGTGCATAGGAGAATTAATAATGAATAATTCAGGAAGGAATTTGCTACAGGCAAATTCCCACCATCACTAACCTCTGACCTCTAACCTCTAACCTCTATATTCAATCTTAAATCAATTGCTATTGCTCAACTATTGTTCAACCATCGTTTAACTATCGTTCAACAGGAAATTTTGCTGAAAGCAACATTTCTACATTAGCTCTTAGTTCTTAGTTATTATTTCTTAGTTAAAATGTCTTGACTTATTAAGGAATATAATGTATTTTTTTAATAAATCATATTAAATATATTATTTTAGTAGGAATTAATTAAAAAAAGAAAAAGTAAGTTGAAGTGAATAAAATAGAAAAAAGCAGAGAATAAATTTAGAGAAGAGAGAAAGGAGGAGGAGGCGGTGGTATGAGTAAAGTTCTCTTGGGAATGAGCGGTGGTGTAGATAGCTCCGTGGCAGCTGCACTGCTTCTTGAGCAGGGACATGAGGTCATCGGAGCCACGTTAAAGCTCTGGGACAGGGCAGATGACGAAATTAAGGCAGTAAAAAGCTGCTGCTCCTTAGAAGATGTAGAGGATGCCAGAGCGACAGCATTTAAGCTGGATATTCCTTTTTATGTATTGAATATGAAAGAATTATTTAAAATAAAAGTCATAGATTATTTTGTTGATTCTTATATGGCAGGATCCACACCAAACCCCTGTATTGCGTGTAATCAATATGTAAAGTTTGAAGCTATGTATGATAAAGCGCTGGAATTGGGCATGGAATATATAGCGACAGGCCATTATGCCAGGGTGGAATTTGATTCCGATTTAAATCGCTATGTATTGAAGAAGGGCTTGGATAAGAAAAAAGATCAGAGCTATGTGCTTTATATGCTTTCGCAAAAACAATTAGGGAAAATACTGTTTCCGTTAGGAAGCCTCAATAAAAGCCAGGTCAGGGAAATTGCGCGCAAAAAAGGATTTAGGGTGTCAGAGAAACCGGATAGTCAGGATATTTGCTTCGTAGAGGACGGAAAGTATGGAAAGTTTATTGCAAACCGGCGCCCTGACAGTAAGCTTTCGGGATATTTTGTGAACAGCAAAGGTGAAATCCTGGGAGAGCATAAAGGAATAGCCAATTATACTGTAGGGCAAAGACGACATTTAGGGATCGCCTTTGGGGAGCCATTATATGTTATAGATAAAGATACTGACAAGAACGTTGTTGTGCTCGGAAGAACAAGTGAAAGATATAAGAAAATATTTACCGCAGCAGATATGAATTATATTGCTTATGACATACCGCCTTCTGAAATCAGAGCTAAAGTAAAGATAAGGTATTCTATGACTGAGCATGATGCTGTTATTTACCCGCTGCAAAATGGAAAAGCAAGAGTAGAATTTGATAATCCGCAGCCGGATATTTCGCCGGGTCAGGCGGCTGTAATGTATCAAGGAGATCTTGTGCTTGGCGGCGGAACAATTGAAGAGGTATTGGAGTAGTTAATGCCAATAGTGTACCGGCAAAGGAGAAGGCGAATGGATAACAAAATATTATATTTTGACCATGCGGCAACGACTCCCATAAAGCAGGAGGTATTGGAGGAAATGATTCCATTTTTTAAGGATCATTTTGGCAATGCTTCTTCCGTTCATTTTATGGGAAGGGGAGCCAGGAAAGCAGTTGAAGCCTCAAGGGAAAGGATTGCCGATTCTATAGGCTGTACGGACAGGGAGATATTTTTTACAGCCGGTGGAACAGAATCCGATAACTGGGCGATATTGGGAACTGCACTTAAAGAGGATAAAGGAAAGCATATAATAACTACGGCTGTGGAACACCCGGCTGTCCTAAATACTTGTCAGTATTTAGAGGCCAAAGGCTTTGATGTCACTTACCTGCCGGTAGATGAATATGGAGCTGTCAGCATAGATGATTTAAATAAGGCAATTAGGAAAGATACCATACTAATATCCATTATGCTTGCAAATAATGAAGTAGGAACCATTCAACCCATTGAAGAGGCTGGAAAAATAGCCAAAGAGAAAGATATTATCTTTCATACGGATGCTGTACAAGCTGTAGGAAGTGTTTCCATAGATATCAAAAAGTTAAATGTGGATATGCTTACTCTATCCGCGCATAAGTTCTATGGACCAAAAGGAGTGGGCGCCCTTTATATACGAAAAGGACTTGGGATTTTGCCTTTTACCATGGGGGGCAATCAAGAAAGAAAAAAAAGAGCAGGTACAGAAAACGTGCCGGGTATTGTGGGTATGGGAAAAGCTATAGAAATAGCTGTCAGAGATATGGAAAAAAACCGTCAGCATCTCACTGTGTTAAGGGAGCAGGCGATACAGCAGATTTTAGAAACCATTTCAAATGTTAAAATCAACGGACATCCGCATAAGATACTTCCGGGAATTCTGAATCTGTCCTTTGAATCAGTGAAGGGGGAAGCCATACTTTTAATGCTTGACAGATTAGGCATTGCAGCTTCCAGCGGCTCAGCCTGCGCATCGGGCTCATTAGATCCTTCTCATGTGCTTCTTGCAATGAATTGCCCTCATGAATTGGCGCAGGCTTCGGTAAGGTTTTCCTTTGGTGTGGATAATTCAACAGAAGATATAAGGTGTTTGGCAAATAATCTGAAAACTATAATAGAAAAATTAAGAGCGATGGCTCAAAAACCATAGTTTAATTTAATAGATAAAATTAAAGGACGGGGGAAATTGATATGTTAAAGAAAGAACTAAATATCGAGACAAAAGTGGTGCATGGCAATAAATATTATGATACAAATACCGGTGCCATAAGCTTTCCTATTTATCAAAGCGCTACGTTTAGGCATATGGGAAAAGAAGGGGAATATGATTATTCCAGACAGCAAAATCCTACCCGGGAAGAATTGGAAAATGCGATTGCCAATCTTGAAGACGGACGATTTGGATTTGCTTTTTCAAGCGGTATGGCTGCAATATCCACAGTTTTAAAACTATTTCCTCCGGGACAGCATATAATCGTTTCAGAGGATTTATATGGCGGTACTTATAGGATATTTGAAAATATATACAGCAAATACGGAATAGAGTTTACCTACGTGGACACCAGTCAAAAGCATACTGTGGAAAGTGCGTTCAAGGAAAATACCGCGGCTGTTTTCATAGAAACGCCGTCAAATCCCATGATGAAGGTTACGGATATCACAGCAATTACAGGTATGGCAAAGGAAAGAAACATACTGACCATAGTAGATAATACGTTTTTAACTCCTTATTTGCAGAAGCCGTTATCCTTAGGTGCCGATATCGTCGTTCACAGCGGAACTAAGTACCTTGGCGGACATAATGATACATTGGCAGGCTTTATTATTGTTAATGATGAAGCTATTGCCGACAGGTTACGGCTCATACAAAAGTCAGAAGGTGCTGTTTTAGCTCCCTTTGATAGCTGGCTCATTCTTAGAGGGATAAAGACATTGGGAGTAAGGATGGAGAAACAGCAAAAGAATGCGCTTCAAATTGCGCAATGGCTAAAACATCATAAGAAAGTAGAAAGCGTCAGATATATCGGTCTCCCTGAACATGAAGCTTACGAGGTATCGAGGAAACAAGCTTCGGGATTTGGTGCAATGATTTCTTTTACGGTAAATAATATGGAAACTGCAGAACAAATTTTAAGCAAAGTTAAAATTATACTTTTTGCGGAAAGCCTTGGAGGTGTCGAAAGCTTAATTACTTTTCCTGTCGGCCAGACGCACGGGGATATTCCCATAAGTATCAGGGAAAGGCTTGGCATCAACGAAAAGCTGCTGAGACTTTCTGTAGGCATTGAGAATGTTGATGATTTAATAAATGATTTAGAACAGGCATTGGGGTGATAATATGAAATTTGGCACAAAACTCATACACAACGGTAATGAAATTGACAAGCATACGGGAGCGCTTAGTGTTCCGATCTATCAGGCATCTACATATCATCAGACGGACATAGATAAAACACAAGATTACGATTATTCACGATCAGGCAATCCGACCAGAAGAGTTCTTGAAGAAACCATCGCAAAGTTAGAGGGCGGAGACAGAGGCTACGCATTTGCATCCGGCATGGCAGCAATCTCGTCGGTGCTTTCTGTTTTTTCATCAGGTGATCATTTGATCGTTTGTGAGGATGTATATGGAGGGACATATCGTATCGTAAATAATTTTTTCAGCAGATTTAAAGTAGATATTACTTTTTTGGATGCTACAAACGTGGATGCTGTCAGGAGAGGCATTAAGAAGAATACAAAAGCTATTTTTTTAGAAACGCCATCCAATCCGCTGTTAAAGATAACAGATCTGAAGGAAGTAATAAAGACAGCCAAGGAGCAGGGTTTGCTGGTTATTATGGATAATACTTTTATGTCACCTTATCTTCAGAGACCGATTGAACTGGGAGCGGATATTGTAATACACAGTGCGACAAAGTTTATCGGAGGGCACAGTGATGTTATCGGAGGGCTTGTGGTTGTAAAAGGAGAAGAGCTGGCGAAATCCGTCTATAATATTCAAAACGGCTTTGGAGCTATATTGGGGCCTCAGGACAGCTGGTTGATTTTACGGGGGATTAAAACACTTAAAGTACGTATGGATCACCAGCAAAATAATGCACATAGATTAGCTGAATGGCTGGCAAATCACCATAAGATTGCTAAGGTTTATTATCCCGGTTTGCCGGAGCATCCTGGAAGCAGGATACATTTGTCCCAGGCAGATGGCTCGGGCGCTGTTCTTTCCTTTAAAACCATAGATGATGAAACGGCTCGAAGGTTTATGAAAAATGTTCATCTTGCAGCTGTTGCTGTAAGTTTGGGCGGAGTTGAAACCATCGTTTCTTATCCTGTTAAAATGTCGCATGCTTCAATGCCCAAAGCTAATAGAGAACGTTTGGGTATTACTGACGACCTTATACGAATTTCAGTAGGGCTAGAGGAATTTGATGACTTGATTCAAGATTTTGATTGCGCCTTATTATGAGGAATTTCATGGTTGGAATTTCCTCAAATTAAGAATTAAGAATTATGAATTAAGAAAACTTTTGCAAAACTTACATAGCTTACTTACATAAGGGCAAAAAATTATTCTCGTCATTTACTAACATTAATTAGTCGGATAGAATACTAAAACATTAAAAATTAAGCCAATGCAATATGCATTGGCTTTAATCTTTGTTAGCAGCTTGTTGATAATTTTTGTATTATTTTAGAAATATATTATTGCGACTATGCCTGAAATGATTATAGATAGTGCTGTTCTTTCATACCATACCACAAGTATCTTCCAGAAAGGTACTTTTTGTCCGGCTGGAGTAGCCAGCATACATGGAAGAGAACCGGCAAAGAATAATATACATGATACTGATGTTACTGCGATAACATATTTAGCTGTTTCAGGTAAGGCTTTTACAACAACGTTAGGAACAAACATTTCAGCCAATGTAGCAGTAGAAGCGATTGCAAGAGTCATAGGTTCCGGAATGCCAAACAAGCTGATGATGAATGTCCAAGGATAATGGATAAAGCCAACTATATTAAAGAATGGAGTCAGGTTGATCAGTACGAATGAAAGCGTTCCTATGGAAGCCATAATTGGCGACAATACGAAGCACATTTTAATTCCGCCCAGCAAGTTATCCCAGACAACCCTGAAGAAGTTCTTTGATGCATAAGCTGCTTCTAAGCCTTCATCCCATGCTTGTCTGAATATTGACTTGCCTTCTACTTTTACTTCCGGATGTCCGACACCATCTGCATATTCATCAGGAATAGAAGTCAGCGGCCACATTCTTACAGTGATAGCTGTTACCACAAAGCAGATAACAAGAGTAGACCAGAAATAAAAATTCCAAATCGGCATAAAGCCTGCTGTTTTAGCAACGATAATCATAAATGTAGCTGATACTGTTGAAAAGCCTGTCATGATAATCATAGCTTCTTTTAAAGTATATTTGTTTTCTGTATATAATTTATTAGTCAAATAAATTGCCACTGAGAAGCTGCCTACGAAGGAAGCAACAGCGTCAATAGCAGATTTTCCGGGAGTATTATATAAAGGTCTCATGATAGGTCTTACAATTACTCCTATAAATTCAAGACAACCAAAAGCAATAATAAATGTTAAAAATATTGAACCTAAGATTACTATAACAGTTACAGATACAACTACCTTTTCCCATATGAAAGGAAGCATATTTGGAGTCATCAATATGGCCGGACCAAAATTAAAATACATCATAAATGCAAGAGGAATACCTAAGGTTCTGAATATAGCCATAATAAAATTCAGAGCACCTTGTTTAAAGGTTCTATCAAACCATGGCATAATACCTCCGATAATTACTATAATAAGTGTGACAGTAGGTCCAAGTACAGGAACTACAGTATTAAGCCATGTAATAACATGATCAAGAGGAATAGTGTTTACCCCGTTAATAGTAAAAGGGACAAAAAATAATATCATACCGAAAATACTAAAGAATAAAAATCTGAAAACGTTAGCCGGATTATAGATGTTTCCTTGAATATTATTTGAACTCATAATATATACCCTCCATCAATTAAATTAGGCAATTTAAACTTTATTTAGTATTATGTTTATATTATGATAAAATATACATTAAAAAGTGGAGATGGGTCACATGAGTGTATATGATGTTATTGTAATTGGCGGCGGTGCTTCAGGTTTGATTTCCGCAATTTCTGCAGCACGGCATGGAGCGAAAGTTGTGATAATAGAAAAAACAGACAGAATAGGACGAAAACTGTTAGCTACAGGAAATGGCAGATGCAACATGAGTAATACCAATATCGCCGATTATAAATACAATTCCGATAATTCGAATTTTCCTCTGAATATATTAATGCATTTTAATGTGGATGATACCCTTGGCTTTTTTAATGAACTGGGTATTTTGCACAGAATAGAATCCGAGGGAAGGGTTTATCCTTTTTCCGAGCAGGCTGCAGCCGTACTTGATGTGCTTCTGATGGAAGTAAACAGATTAAATATAGATATCCTATATGATAGCCCTGTTAAAAATATCGATAAAAAAAACAATATATTTTATGTAAATACACCGACAAAAACAGTATCATCACAAAAAGTGATTATTGCATGCGGCGGAATGGCAGGACATCAATACGGCGCTGATGGCAGCGGATATATAATAGCACAAAAATTCGGGCATAGAATAATAACTCCAAATCCGGCGCTTGTGCAGATATTATCAAATCAATGGTATAATAAGAGACTTAAAGGTGTTCGTGTCAAAGGGCAAGCTTCGTTGGTATGTGACGGGGAAAAAGTAAAAAACGCAAAAGGTGAAATCCAGTTTAATGAGGATGGTATCTCAGGCATTTGTATATTTGATCTCAGCAGGGATTTGCATGAATATATTAATTGCGGTAAAAAATGCTTTATAAATATAGACATGTTACCTGATTATACTTATGAGGATGTTATTGATATACTTGAAGCAAGACTTACACATTCACCGAACAAGACAATAGAAGAGTTTTTAATAGGTCTGATAAATAAGAAGCTTATTTCTGTCATTCTTAAATTAAGCGGTATAAAGGATATGACCCTGAAGGCATCCCGACTTTCGCAAGCTTCACTGGCTGAAATAGCAAAGCTGCTTAAGGGTTGGGAAATACCGGTGTCGGGTACACGGTCATGGGAACATGCGCAGGTGACGGCAGGCGGTGTGGATACGCGTGAAATAGATGAAGAGACTTTGGAATCCAGGAAAATTTCAGGCCTTTATTTTGCGGGTGAAATAATGGATGTGGATGGTATATGCGGCGGTTATAATTTGCAATGGGCATGGTCATCAGGGTATATTGCAGGAAAAAACGCAGCAAATTCAAGCAAATGAAGAATTAAAATCAATAGTAATGCTTACTCAGTGTGTATTATATAGTGTAATGATGCTCCACATGTTAAACAATAGTTGAGCAATAGTTAAACGATAGTGCAACAATAGTGTAGGGCGAACAGTGTTCGCCCAAAATAGATAAATAGATAACAGATAATAGTTAAGGTGGATTTACTTTAGGAAAATCAAATATTTAAATACTTGCTTTGCGAAGCAAAGATTTCCTTAACTTTTATCTATTATTTCTTATCTCTTATCTTTAAATAGTCCCCTAACCTCTAACCTCCAACCTCTAACCTCTGGAGAAAGGAGTGAACAGATATGTTACGAATACCGGAGATAAAACTATCCATTGAAGAAGATATGGATTTGCTGCCGAAAAAAATAATTAAAAAACTGCATATTAAAGATAATGAGCTTTTATCCTATGAAATATATAAAGAATCCATAGATGCACGAAAAGGAGAAATACAATTTATATATACATTAGATGTTGCAGTTGCTGACGAGGAAATTGTTATGCAAAAAAATCCTCATATTATCAAAACCCCTGATGAAGAATATATCTGTGCTGCAAAAGGAAAAGAAAAAATTAAAGGAAGGCCGGTCATAGCAGGATTTGGCCCAAGCGGCATGATGGCGGCGCTGCTATTGTGTGAGATGGGATATAAGCCTTTGGTTATCGAAAGAGGCAAGCCTGTTGAAGAAAGAATAAAAGATGTTGAGCGTTTTTGGAGTGAAGGAAAACTGGATTCAGAATCCAATGTACAGTATGGAGAAGGCGGCGCGGGTACTTTTTCCGACGGGAAGCTTACCACAAGAATAAAAGATACCGTCAGATGCAGAAAAGTGTTGGAGGCCTTTATTGATGCAGGTGCTCCTGAAGAAATCATGTATAAGCAAAAACCACATATTGGAACTGATATCTTGCAGAAGGTAGTTAAAAGCATCAGAAGTAAGATTTTGGATTTAGGCGGAGAAATTTATTTTAACAGTAAATTGACAGATATTATTATAGATGATAATCAAATAAGTGCAGTTGAGATAAATAATGATGAGACAGTGGCTTCAAATTGTCTGGTATTGGCATTGGGTCACAGCGCCAGAGATACTTTTGAGAAGCTGTATGAGAAAAATATTAAAATAGAACAAAAAGCTTTTTCGATAGGAGTCAGAATCGAGCATCCCCAGTCATTTATAGATAAAGTTCAGTATGGCAGCTACGCAGGGCACCCAAGACTGGGCGCTTCCGATTATAAGCTGGTGCATCATTGCAAAAACGGGCGGGGTGTTTATTCCTTCTGCATGTGTCCCGGGGGGTTGGTAGTAGCGAGCGCATCTGAAAAAAATGGTGTTGTAACCAATGGTATGAGCTATTATAAGCGGGATGAGGAAAATGCTAACAGTGCGCTGCTGGTAGATGTAAAACCGTCTGATTTTAACTCAGACCATCCTTTGGCAGGAATAGAGTTTCAGAGATACTGGGAGAAGAGGGCATGGGAGTCGGGAAACAGCAGCTATTATGCTCCTGCCCAAAAAGTGGGGGATTTTTTAATGGGTATCCCGTCAACAAAAGAAGGAAGCGTAAAAGCGACATATAAGCCCGGTGTAGTTTGGACGGATTTAAGATCATGCCTGCCCGAATTTGCAGCAGATGCTTTAAAGGAAGCTATACCTGATATGGCAAAAAAAATAAAGGGTTTTGATATGGAGGATGCCGTAATGACGGCCGTAGAGACCAGAAGCTCTTCGCCCATAAGGATTACAAGGGATGGATCCATGGAAAGCAACATATTAGGTATATTTCCGGTCGGCGAAGGCGCGGGATATGCAGGAGGCATTATCTCGGCGGCTGTGGACGGCATAAAGGCGGCTGAAATGATTGCCGCACGATTTTCTCCGAAATAAGGGGTCAGGTTTCGGGTCTAAAGTAACTAAAAATTAATAACTAAGAACTAATAGTTAAGGAGGATTTTGTGTTTTTCAAACACAAAATCTACATTAATTAATGAATAATGAATAATTCAGGAAGGAATTTGACGAAAAGTCAAATTCCCACATTAACTCTTAGTTCTTAGTTTTTAGTTATTAGTTCTATGTAAGGGAGCATTTGAAATGAAAACGCCTATATATGATTTTTTGGTCAAGCATGGGAATAAGGAAACGATATCCTTTCATATGCCGGGGCATAAAGCTTCGGATATCTATGAGAAGTATGGGTATGGAGATTTTTTGAATAATATTATTCGCTATGACATTACTGAAATATACGGTGCGGACAATCTCTATAAAGCAGAGGGCATTATTAAAGAAGGAGAAGAAAGGTACGCCCGATTATACGGTGCAAAAGCATCTTTTTTCTTAGTAAACGGAACCACTACAGGCATTTTGGCAGCTATACTTTCAAGTGTAAAAAAGGGCGGCAAGCTGATCATGGCAAGAAACAGTCACAAATCTGTTTTTAACGCTTTACGACTGGGAGAAATACAGCCGGTTTATATTTATCCGGAAATTGTGGAAGCGTTTAATGTATGCGGTGAAATAGATCATCGGGAAATAAAAAATGCTATTATAAGTAATCCCGATGCTGAGGCTGTGATCCTTCCAAGCCCTAATTATTACGGTATTTGCAGTAATATAGAGAAGATTGCTGAAATTGTGCACGAATATAATAAAATTCTTATTGTAGATGAAGCTCACGGTGCTCATTTGAAGTTTTCCGACCGACTGCCAAAGTCTGCTGTAGATTCAGGCGCTGATATTGTTATAAACAGTATTCATAAGACAATTGCTTCTTTTACACAAAGTGCCGTTATGCATGTTAATTCAGAACGTGTGGATATAGATAATATAAAAGATAAGCTGCAAATAATACAAAGTACGAGTCCTTCTTACTTGTTGATGGCTTCCTTGGACATCAGCGCAAGCATCATGGAAGAAGACGGAAAAAATCTGGTGAATCAGTTGGTAGATAATATAGATATGTTTTGTGACAAGGTACGTTCAGCAGAAGGAATAAAAATAATGAAGCAAGAGGATATTAAAAGCTCCTTTGATAAAACCAAGATAAATATAGATATGACTGAGCTTGGACTGACAGGGAGCGATGTAGAAAAAATATTGAGGGAAAAATACAATATTTATATGGAGATGGTAAGTGCTAATCTGGTAATGGGACTATCCGGAGTAGGTAATTCTAAAGAGGATTTTCTTCGATTGGCAGATGCGCTTATCGAAATAAAAGAAATATACAGAAAAAATGAAATGATTAATTTTCCACCTATTATGTTCGAGAAAAACCTGCAGGTGTATCATCCTGCAGAATTAGTTACGGAGCATAGTAAATGGGTCGATTTGGATGAGAGCATAGGGTGCGTTTCCGGCAGCGCAATTATTCCCTATCCTCCGGGAGTTCCGCTGATATGTCCCGGTGAGATTATTTCGAAAAAGATACTGAATTACCTCATCGCCCTGAAAAAAACAGATGTAAGGATATTGGGGGTAAGGGAGGACAATAAGGTGCAGGTGCAGGACTGAGGAAATTTCATAATTGAAATATCCTCAAATTAAGAATTAAGAATTAAGAGTTAAGGTGGAAATGTTGCTTTCAGCAAAATTTCCTGTTGAACAATAGTTAAACGATAGTTAAACAATAGTAATTGATTTAAGATTTAAGATTTATGATTTATGATTGAATGTGGGAATTTGACTTATGTCAAATTCCTTCCTGAATTATTAATTATTCATTATTAATTCTCCTATGCACTATACCTATCCCATGTGCAGATTGCCACGCTTCGCTCACAATGACATCTATACTCTATACACTTGTGCTGCGCATCCATACACGATAAACGATAAACGATAAACTATACACCGATGCGAAGCATCATCGGACGCCGGACGAACCCTATTCACTAATCACTAATTACTAATCACTTTAAAAAAAACAAAAAAAGTTCTTGCAATAATAAATTTTTAGGAGTAAAATACATACAATATTTTAAAAACTATAAAAAGACTATGAAAAGAAGAGTAGACATGTTCGGAAATCAAAGCGAGTTGGCGATGGTGAAAGGCCAATATGGAAGTCATGTTGAAGAACATCTTGGAGTCTCCAACCGAAATCGTATGAAAGTAGGCTTGGACGGAACCGAACCGTTAATAATCGGGCAGCATGTTAGTGCTGGTAGAGTGAGCTTTAATAGCTAATTAGGGTGGTACCGCGATAACCTTTCGTCCCTTGGAGGATGAAAGGTTTTTTTATTTCAAATTTTAAGAGATGGAGTGAAAAGAATGAAAAGAACATTGATATCTGAGCTATTTCAGATGGAAGAAAAACAAGTGTTATTAAAAGGATGGATTCATAAGATTAAGGAATTCGGCAATTTTGCTTTTGTTGTTTTAAGAGATAAGACCGGATTGGTGCAGTTAGTAGTAGATGATGTAAATATAATTAATCAATTGAAACTGGAAATGTCCGTAGAAATTTCAGGACAATTAAAGAAAAACGAAAAAGCGCCCGGCGGTGTGGAAGTGCATGTTGAAAAAATGAGGATACTCGGAAATATATACTATGACCTTTTACCGTTTTCCATTAATCAGATAAAGGTACAGACAACTTTGGAAAACGAGCTGGATTATAGATATATTAGCTTGAGAAGACCTGACAGGAGAGTGGTTTTTAAAGTACAACAGGAGGTAACAGAAGCTTTCAGGAGATACCTTATAGAAAAAGGCTTTTCAGAGATCCATACACCTAAGATAATAGCATCAGGGACTGAAGGCGGTTCTGAGATGTTTACGGTAAAATACTTTGAAAACAGAGCTTTTCTTGCTCAAAGCCCCCAATTCTACAAACAAATGATGGTAGGATCAGGTTTTGAAGCCGTATTTGAAATAGGTCATGCATATAGAGCTGAGCCACATAATACGTGGAGACATCTTAACGAATATGTAAGCTTAGATGTGGAGATGGGTTTTATTGAGGATGAGAACGATTTAATGGATTTAGAGGAAGGTTTCATTAATTTTTTGTATGATCATCTAAAGGAGACATGCAGGGAAGAATTAAAATTATTAAATATCGAGTTAGGAACAATAAACAAAATACCCAGAATTACTTTACAGGATGTGCAGAAAATTCTCGAAGATGTATTTGGAAAGAGTTCTCCATCTGGTAATATAGATGCTGAAGGGGAAGTATTGCTTTCTAAATATATAAAAGAAAAATATGATAGCGATTTTGTTTTTATCACAAAATATCCTGTGTCTAAAAGACCTATGTATACAATGCCTGATTCGAAGGAAGAAGGCATGACAAGAAGCTTTGACTTGATTTACAAGGGTTTGGAGATTACCTCAGGTGGATTGAGAATACACGATTATGAAATGTTGAAGGGAAATATAATCAAATTTGGTTTAAAGCCTGAAGACTTTTCCTTTTATCTGGATAGCTTGAAGTATGGCATGCCCCCTCATGGAGGATTTGCAATTGGTCTTGAACGTATTACAATGAAGCTGCTCGATCTGGACAATACCAGACAGAGTACCTTATTGCCCAGAGATATGAACAGAATTGAACCTTAGGAGGAGATAGGATGAAAACAGATATTAAAACCATAAACTATATAGCTGCACTGGCAAAGCTTAAATTTGAAGGAGAAGAGGCAGAAAAATTTGCAAAAGAGTTTGATCAGATATTGGAGCATTTTGAGAACTTGGCTTCCGTAGATTTAACGAATATAGATATATATCAATTTGAAAACAAAGAATCAGTTCTCAGAGATGATGTACTGCTGCAGGTGGAAAATAAGGAAGAGCTTTTCAGAAATGCAAAAGACTTTGAAGAAGGCTATATCCTGATACCTAAGGTTATAGAATAGGAGTGTGTTAAATGAAGATAGAAAAGATGACTATAGATGATATTCAGAAAGGGTATGCTTCTAAAGAGTTTTCAGCCAAGGAGATCGTTGAAAGCTGCTTTTCAAGAATCCATAGCTTTGAGCCTCAGATAAATGCTTTTTTATCACTGTGTGAAGAGGCGGCATTGAAAGAAGCTGAAAAGGTGGATGCCAAAATAGCAGCTAATGAAAAATTAAATAAGCTTGAAGGCATTCCTGTGGCAATAAAAGATTGTATTTGCACAAAGGGGATACCTTCAACCTGTGCCTCAAAAATGCTGGAGGATTATATACCGCCTTATGATGCCACTGTTATAAAAAAGCTTAAGAGCTCAGGAGCTATTATTTTAGGTAAAACTAACATGGATGAATTTGCTATGGGTTCTTCTACAGA
>JAAYPU010000281.1 GCA_012519645.1 Clostridiales bacterium
AATAACAGATAAAAGATAATAATTACAGTTAGAATTTGACAAAGTCAAATTCTTTCATTAACTGTTATCTATTATTTATTATCTATTATCTTATATAAATAGGGCAAGCTAAGATCAGTTTTCAGTTCTCAGTTCAACCCAGACACCTGAGACCTGAGATCCGAGACCTTAAACCAGACCTGAGACCTTACTTTTCTTCAATTCCCTCAAGAAGCTTGCAAATTTCCTTGTCCAATTCTTCCATACAGCTGCGATATGCCGTTAGTCCTTTTCCGAAAGGATCATCAATATCCACATCATCTTTTAAGGAATTTCTTGAATTATATTCTTTTAAGGTAAATATCTTATCCTTAAACTCAGGTGTTTTTTGCTGCAATAATTGTTTATGTCCATTTGTCATAGTAAGTACGAGATCCGCATCTCTTAATATTTCATGTGTAATACTTTGAGAAACATGTTTGGAAATATTGACACCTTGCTCAGCTGCGGCTTTGACAGCTTCATCAGAAGCACGCATACCGTCACTCGCGAAAATACCGGCAGATAAAATTTCAATTTCTAAATTTTTCTCTCCTGCCAGTTTTCTAAAAATGCCTTCAGCCATAGGGCTTCTGCAAGTATTGCCGGTGCAAACAAACAACACCTTCTTCATTATGTTTCTCCTCCTACATCCATGACCTGGTACCCGGCAGACTTGATAATACGATTCATTATTGCCAGGCCCATTCCTTCCGTCGTAAAGCTTTCCGAAAGAATAATATCTATATCTTCTTTGTCAAAACTTCTCAGTACGTGAAAAAGAGAACCCGCAACAGTTTCAATTTTTTCTCTGCTTCCTACAGAATAGATACATCCCGAATAAAATGCCTTGGTTTCCTCAGTAGCCAAAATACCTACCCGCAAACCTTCTTTTTCTTTTATCTCTTTCATGGTTTGAATTCCATGAATCATATTATCAAGACTTCCAATAAATACAATGACCGGCACTTTAGGTGCATAGTGGGTATACTTCATCCCCGGTGAGCTTGCTATCTGTTTATCCCCAACATTATGCAGACTATTGTCCAGCACTTTTTCGCCTATTGCTTTTTCAATAGCTTCCTTAGATACTCCGCCCGGCCTTAATATAGTAGGCTGTCCGGACAATAAATCCAATACCGTTGATTCAAGTCCAACCTTACAGTCCTCTCCTAAAAGAATCGCATCTACTTTTCCCATAAGGTCTTGTATTACATGTTCTCCTTTTGTAGGGCTTGGTTTTCCTGATATATTAGCGCTGGGAGCAGCAACAGGGAATCCTGCCTTATTAATAAGCTCTAATGCAATTGCATTATCGGGCATCCTGACAGCCACTGTATCCAATCCGGCAGTTACGATATCCGGAATTTTATCATTCTTTTTAAAAATCAACGTAAGAGGCCCCGGCCAGAAAGCTTTTATTAATGCATCATATTTTGGAGGTATATATTCAGTAATGGTGTGTATCATATTTATATCTGAAATATGGACGATTAATGGGTTATCTGAAGGTCTTCCTTTTGCAATGTAGATTTTTTTAATAGCTTCTTCATTCAATGCATTAGCACCTAAACCATAAACAGTTTCCGTAGGAAAAGCAACAATACCGCCTTCCTTTAATATATTTGCGGCCTTTTGAATGGATATTTCTTTTTCATTATTGTTTTCTGTATGTAAAATCAAGGTTTTCATTCATTTCTTCCCTCTGATTTCTATTGGATCATATATTTTTCTTAGCTCGTCCAACATAGAAAATTGATTCTTCGATTTTGGTGTTTCTATTGCTAATATAAGTTTTATGGTTAAATATTATATTATCATGATAGCATGTTTTCTGCAAGAATACAAAAGAGGTCTCAGATGTCAGGTTTAAGGGAACTAATAACTATTACCTATTATCTTGTATAGATTGCCTCGCTGCGCTCGCAATGACCGGAGACCTACTCCGAACTTCGGACGCCGGACTTCAGACTGCAAACACTAATCACTAACTAATCACTAACCACTAACCACTAATCACTAATCACTATATAAGTTGCCAGTTGGCCCTACTTGTGATAAACTAAATTGTTAACAATACATATTATTGAGGTGAAATTAATGTTTGATAAATTAAACTTTATTCAAGATAAATATGACTCCTTAAGTCTAAAGGTTTCGGACCCGGAAATCATTGCCAATCAAGCAGAGTGGAAAAAATATGTAAAAGAGCTGTCTGATATTGAAACTATAGTCAATAAATATAAGGAATATAAAAAATTCAAGGAAGAAATAGAAGCTACTAAAGAAATTCTTGAAGAAAGCAGTGATTCCGAACTCCGGGAAATGGCAAAATCCGAATTAAATGATTTAGAAGAAAAATTGATGTATACCCAGGAAGAATTAAGGCTTCTTATGCTTCCTAAAGACCCTAACGATGAAAAGAATGTTATTCTTGAAATTCGCGCCGGTGCAGGCGGAGACGAAGCCGGACTTTTCGGAAGCGACCTTCTTAGGATGTATATGCGCTATGCCGAAAGAAACGGTTGGAAGACAGAAATGATGGAAATGAATGAAACCGGTGTCGGAGGTATAAAAGAAGCAATTATACTTATTAAAGGAAAGGGAGCCTACTCTCGGCTAAAATATGAAAGTGGTGTTCATAGAGTACAAAGAATACCTACCACAGAATCCGGAGGCAGAATCCATACTTCCACAGCAACAGTTGCCGTTCTCCCAGAAGTAGATGATGTTGAAGTAGATATCAATCCTAATGATGTGCGTGTAGACGTTTACCGTTCTTCAGGAAATGGGGGACAAAGTGTAAATACTACAGATTCTGCCGTACGACTTACACATATACCTACAGGCGTCGTTGTTACTTGTCAGGATGAAAAATCACAATTGAAAAACAAAGAAAAAGCCTTCAAGGTCCTTCGGGCACGCCTATTTGATATAAAAATGCAGGAACAAAATAAAGAAATAGCAGCTGAAAGAAAAAATCAAGTCGGCACAGGAGATAGAAGCGAAAGAATCAGAACCTATAACTTCCCTCAAGGACGTGTATCGGATCATAGAATCAATTTAACTATTTATAAATTAGACTATTTTCTTGATGGAGATATTGATGAAGTCATAGATGCGTTGATTACTTCATTCCAAGCTGAAAAGCTTAAAGAAGTACAATAAAATTTAATCAAGATATAATAACTGACTGAAGCTCATGAACCTGAAACCTGAGATAAGAGACCCGAGATCCTAAAATGGTAGGTGAATATATGCAAAGAGATTTTCTTTTTGAAATTCAAGGAAAATTAGTTAAGGCTTTCAGCTCAAAAGAATTCCTTGAAAAAACAAATCTTGAAGAGAATGATATTATACCCTTTATCAGAAATAATGCTTTTATTGAGGAACTGTCAATATTATATGAAAATACAGAATTTACGTGCCTTGAAATTTTAAATTTCTGCAAGCTTTTACTTATAAATATTTTTATCAACGAGCCCTCTGAAGGGTGGCTGCCTTATGCTTATAAATATACTCTTAATAAATCTTTTCCCCACCAGCATCCTCATATTGAACATGAATATGAAACACCGGTAATAGTATTTTTAACTTTTTTAAGAATTATTATGAATGAAACTGAAAAGATAAATAAGGATTCCGAAGGAAACCCTTCCCTTTATCTTGAATTTTTAACTGACAGCG
>JAAYPU010000282.1 GCA_012519645.1 Clostridiales bacterium
AAGGGGGGGGTACCGACTATTGGGGACAATGTATACATATGTACAGGAGCTAAGGTGTTTGGAGAAATCCAAGTTGCAAATGATGTTATAATTGGGGCAAATTCAGTCGTGAATAAATCTGTAACAGAAAACGGTGTAACGGTTGCGGGGGCACCAGCTAAGATAGTTGGATTGCATTCATCGCGTCCATACCTTAATAAAAGGTTGTTTGAAAAAGACTTAAGGAAATAAAATATGGAAATCAGTGTTATTATACCTGTATATAATACCGAAATACAGGATGTTAAGAGCTGTCTGGAAAGCATAAAGACTCAAACTTTTACGGATTATGAGATTATTATTGTCGATGATGGCAGCAAGATTGCTATAGCCGAGTGTTTAGATGATCTTGCAGTTAAAGACAAAAAGATTAGTGTTTATCATAAATGTAATGAAGGCGTTTCCGAAGCTAGAAATTATGGAGTAAAAAAGGCAAATGGAAATTATGTGTTATTTGCCGATGCGGATGATTTGTTTACTTCCAATGCGCTGGAAAGTGCATATCAAACAATAACTGAAACAAATAGTGATGTGGCAATTGGAAGAATCCTGCAGACTAACAGAAGTGACGCTAAAAATATGGACGTTATAGTAAACCCCGGAACAGGGAGAATGCTATGTTTGGATGATGAGAAATTACGTCAAGAGTACGCAAAACATATATTTAAGAAAAATTGCGGCAGCTGGGGAAGAAACCAAGATGGATGGATGTTTAATTTTGAGGGATGCTGGGCACATTTGATTAGAAAAGAAACGGCATTGAAAATCCCTTTTGATAAGGAACTTTCAATTGCGGAAGATACACTCTGGGCGCTTAAATTAATTGAGAATGCAAGAATCTGTATTGTAGATAATTATTGGTATTATTATATTCAGAATGAATATAGTGTGATGAACAAATTTAGTTCTAGTATAGAAAAAGCTATTACAAAGGCAATAAAGAAAATAACGCCTATTATTAGCAGAGTAGATGAAGAAGAAATTTGCAATGCATATAGAGATTGGCTGTTCATAAAATTAAAGCAGATTGTTTTTAAATATTATCTTGCGGAAGAACTGAATTTGACGATGCAGGAAAAAATGAAATCCATCCTAAAACTAATGCAAAGTAGTGTTTGGACTGAAGCATTGAACTTAAGTCATATAAAAGGCAAATACAAGCTAAAATTATTAATGTATAAAACAGGATTTATTATTCCTTTATATAACCTGAAAAGATGGTGAGGTGGTGAACAACAGTGAACTTGAAAATTAGTAGAAATACATTGGCAGAGTTTACAGTGATTTTAATTCTTATAGAAGCAAACTACTGGGCTTTGTTATCAAAGGTTTTAATCTCTGATATTAGGTTTACAGTTCTTGGGCTGTCGTCATTAGGAGCTTTTGTATATTTAAATAGAAAGATTAAGAAACAGGCCATTTACTTATTGTGGATATTATATATTGCTGTTGTTCTTGTTAACAATAAGGAACTTGCCGCAGGAACACATTTGAACACTTTAAGAATTGTTTTATGTCTTTCAATAGTATTTGTGGGGATGTATAGTGAACAGTGGATAAAAAATATTCCTCAATTAATAGTTCTAGTTGGGTGCTTCAATGTGCTTTTTACATGGCTATTTTTTTTGAATAATGGTTTATATGAAAAATTTATAGGGTTGACCTATAAAGCATACCAGCCGGGAACATATTATGGCGCATATGGATATAGAGCAGGCATTGCGGATCACTATTCACAAAATGGTACATATATTACGATAGTTTGTCTTGCTTTAATAGCAAGCCTGCTATCTGATGTAGAAAAAGAGAAAAAAAGGATTATAGCTATTTTAGCAGTAATTTCAATAGGAGCATTACTTCTTACAATAAAAAGAGCACATTTGATGTTTGGAATTGCAGCAGTAATTCTGACTTATTATGCAATTAATCCGGCAAAAGTTTTTCAAAAAACATTTAGATTGATGCTCGTGGTGGTGATTTTATTAATTGTTGGGCCAGTTATTACTGAAATGATTCCGCAATTGGGAGATACACTTTTAAAGATTCAAAATGTTGGAACGGATTCATCAAGTCTGACTCGAATTTCAATGTGGACATATGCATGGCAAACATTTTTGGAACATCCAATAATGGGAATTGGCTGGTTTGGAATTCGCTACTCAAGTTTGGCATCTTCAATAGTAGATGCAACGACAGGGTGTCATAATATATATTTGGAGTTGTTGGCCGAAACCGGAATAATTGGATTTTCAATTTTTGTTATCTCTGCAGTGAGTTCGGTTATAATTACATTTAAG
>JAAYPU010000283.1 GCA_012519645.1 Clostridiales bacterium
AAAAACTATGATCGACGCTTATTTTTTTATTTATGGTTTCTGAATATTTATTAATAAAATAATCCACAAAAATACGTATATCTTCCTTTCTTTCTCTTAAGGAAGGTATATATATCGGGAATACATTTAACCGATAATAGAGGTCCTCTCTATAATGACCTAAGGCAGCCTCCTGCTGAAGGTCTTTGTTTGTGGCGGCAATAATTCTGACATCTACCGGAATTACTTCATTGCCTCCTACACGTACTATTTTCTTTGTCTCAAGTACTCTTAAGAGGTTTACCTGAGCATCTAAAGGCATATCGCCGATTTCATCCAAGAATAGAGTACCGCCATCGGCAAGCTCAAATTTTCCAGGATGTCCGCCTCTGCGGGCGCCGGTAAAAGCGCCTTCTTCATATCCGAATAACTCGCTGGATACGAGTTCTCTGGGAATTGCCCCGCAGTTTAAGAATACGAAGGGCTTGTTTCTCCTGTTGCTGGCATTATGTATAGCTTGTGCGAACATTTCTTTACCTGTGCCGCTCTCACCTTGTAACAATATGGTAGCATCAATGCCGGATGCGATTTTAGATAAATGTAAAGCAGTTTTAAGAACTTCTGATTCTCCGATTATATCTTCAAAGGTAAATGTCGCGGAGGCACCTACAATTTTATTTACCATTTTATGAACGGTTTTTGCTTCATTGATGATAAAAACTATTAGCTTAGGTGTCTTTTCAGTTTTCAGATAGTTCACGTGGCTGATAAATTTTCTTTTTTCACCTGACCGTGCAGTGAATTCCAACTCCTCTTCAAAGATATTATCATTTAATGTAAAAATACGTTCATATGTTTTTTTATTCTTCAAAAACATATTGATATTAAATTTTTCATATTTACGGCCTTCTATTTCCAAATACTTTCTTGCCAGACTGTTCATATTTAAAATATTGCCATTGCTGTCAACTGCAATAATACCTTCTGAAATTGTTTCCATAATCTCATAAAAATTGTTATTTACAGCCTGGAGCATTTGGTTGGCTTCTTGGAGATGCAATTCTCTTTTTATAGCAGCTGCGGCTGCTGAGACCATACCCAGAGTATGAGGGTGAACCATGGTATACTCTCCTGTAATGCTGAGAACACCGATAATGTCGTTATATTTATCTGTGATGGGACATGCCGAGGTTGTCAACTCGTGGAATTTGGACATATAATGTTCACTGCCCATTATCTGAACAGGTTTTTTGAGGAGTAAAGACAGTCCTATGGCATTGGTACCTGCATATTCTTCTTTAAGATTATAGCCATTGTCTAAATATGTTTTACCGAATCGTGCTATCGCGCCCTTTTCTCCGATATGTTCCAAGACAAAGCCATCATCATCTGAAAGACGGATGATGAAATCTGTATTTCCTACGATACTATAAATACTATTCATAAAAGGCTTTGCTACATCCAACAGCTTCTTGTTCTTTTTTTGTCTCTTTTCCACCTCGATATCAGAAATATTAAAGGTAGGTATTCTGCTGTGAGGATCGACATTATATTTTTTGCTTCGTTTCCAGGACTCAAAGATATAAGGTTTTAAATCCCCTGTTTGGACAGGCAAGCCTGAAATAAATCTATTCCATTGTTCGTAAACTATTTTGCTGTGTGTAAATGGATCTTTAAAAGACATATTACTGATTTCTCTCCTGTTTATAAAATATTTTTATGCTTAAAATTTATTTTATCATTTCCATATATTAAACTCAATGATTTTGAGCCATGCCGGATGACATATGGATAATAATAAGAATAAAGCACTGTACCTTTACAAAATCAAAGTATATGGTAAAATAATTTCGTATATTATTTAGTTCAATATATTTGAATATAAAAGAAGTCAAAATATAAGATGGGTGGTTTATTAGATGGGTATTATTGTAGCGAAATTCGGAGGAACTTCTCTTGCAGATTCATATCAATTTGAAAAGGTTAAAAGAATAATAGAATCTGATCCTGATAGGAAATACGTTGTGCCTTCCGCACCGGGTAAAAGATTTGACAGCGATAACAAAGTCACTGATTTATTATATCTTTGCAAGACTCATATTGAGCATAATGTTCCTTTTGATCAAGTATTTCAAGTTATATGTGACAGATATATCTCTATTGCATTTAATCTGAAACTTTCGATCGATCTCCAGCCCCATTTCAATGAAATAAAAGCCAAAATAATAAATGGGGCATCTAAAGATTATATTGCAAGCAGAGGCGAATATTTAAACGGGCTGTTATTGGCAGAATATTTGGGATACACATTTGTAGATGCAAAGGATGTAATTCTTTTCGATTCAAAAGGGCGGTTCTTAGAAGAAGAGACTGACGATGCTCTCGGAAATGTACTGCTTAAGTGTGAAAAGGCTGTTATCCCGGGATTCTATGGCGCTATGCCTGATGGAAGTATTAGAACCTTTTCTCGCGGTGGTTCTGATATAACAGGCGCGCTGGTTGCCAAAGCTTTAAAAGCAGATGTATATGAGAATTGGACTGATGTTTCGGGATTTTTAATGGCGGACCCGAGGATCGTCAAAAATCCTCTTCCTATTAAAGTTATTACATATAAAGAATTAAGAGAGCTTTCTTATATGGGAGCATCCGTACTTCATGAAGATGCTGTATTTCCGGTAAGACAGGCAAATATACCAATCAATATAAAGAATACAAATGAGCCGGATAATCCCGGTACTGTCATTGTTTCAAATTTGGAAAAACAGGATGAGCATGTTATTACCGGAATAGCGGGAAAGAAAGATTTTACTGTTATAGCTATATATAAAAACAGAATGAATTCTGAAATAGGATTCATGAGAAAACTGCTTTCTATTTTAGAAGATTACAATATTTCCATTGAACATCTCCCTTCGGGTATTGACACATTATCTGCGGTCATTTCAAATAACAGTATAAACGGTAAATTAGAAGATGTTTTAGATGAAATCGATAAAAGGCTTAAACCGGATACTGTGGATGTTCTTTCGGATATGGCGCTCATTGCAACAGTAGGATATGGAATGTCCCAAAGAAGAGGTGTTGCTGCCAAGCTTTTCACAGCTCTTTCCGAAGCCGGCGTGAATATTAGAATGATCGACCAGGGTTCCAGTGAAATAAATATAATTACCGGTGTGGAAAACAATGATTTTGAAAAAGCAATTATGGCTATATATAATGCTTTTGTAAATGAATAGTAGTAAAATTAATGAAATAGAATAAAATAATAAATAGGGCATGTGATGCCCTGTTTTATTGGTTATGGATAAAAAAATATGTTAAAATGGACTGTAAGGAAATTTTATAATTAAAATTTCCTTACACGAAGAACTGAAAAAAGAGTTAAGGAGACTTTTGCAAAGCATTGCAAAAACTGAAGGAGAGGGTATATAATGGGTCTTTTAGAGAAGGTATTTGGGGACCTTAATGAAAAAGAAATCAAGAAGCTCTCAAAAATTGTTGACAAGGTTGAAGCACTTGATGAAGAAATGCAGCAGCTTTCAGACGGAGAGCTTAAAAATAAAACAAAGATTTTTAAAGAAAGACTTGCAAATGGAGAAACGTTGGATGATTTACTTCCTGAAGCCTTTGCGGTTGCAAGAGAAGCGGCACATAGAGCCTTGGGGATGAAGCACTTTAGTGTGCAAATACTTGGGGGTATTGTACTTCACCAAGGAAGAATTGCAGAAATGAAAACCGGAGAAGGAAAAACCTTAGTGGCGACTCTCCCGGTTTATTTGAATGCTCTCGAAGGAAAGGGAGTGCATGTCGTAACAGTAAATGACTACCTTGCCAAACGTGATATGGAATGGATGGGAAAACTATATAACTTCCTTGGTTTGAGTGTTGGCTGTGTTATACATGGCATTACAGGACAACAAAGGAAAGATGCCTATAACAGTGATATTACATACGGTACCAATAATGAATTTGGTTTTGATTATTTGAGAGATAATATGGTAATTTATAAAAATGAAATGTCACAAAGGCCATTGAATTATGCTATCATTGACGAGGTCGACAGTATATTGATTGACGAAGCCAGAACTCCTTTGATTATTTCGGGAGCAGGCGAAGAATCTACAAAGATGTATTCAGATGCGAATCAATTTGTTAAAGGGTATAAAAATGAAATAGATTTTACAATCGATGAAAAGGCAAAGAGCGTATCTCTTACTGAGAGCGGAGTCGAAAAGGCTGAAAAGTATTTCAAAGTGGAAAACCTGGCTGATCCCGAAAACATGGAATTGAACCATCATATACTGCAGGCGCTGAAAGCTCAAAATCTTATGAAAAGAGACGTTGACTATGTTATTCATAATGGAGAAATAGTAATTGTTGATGAATTTACCGGACGCCTTATGTTTGGCAGACGCTATAGTGAAGGTCTACATCAAGCTATTGAAGCAAAGGAAGGCTTAAGGGTACGAAGAGAATCCAAAACACTTGCAACCATAACACTTCAGAACTATTTCAGAATGTATCAGAAGCTTGCGGGCATGACAGGTACTGCAAAGACAGAAGAAGACGAGTTTAAAGAAATATATAATATGGACGTAGTTGTTGTTCCGACAAATAAACCGGTTAAACGTCAAGACCTTCCGGACTTGATTTATGCAACTGAAGCAGGAAAGTTCAAGGCTATCATCAGACAGATTATTGAAAAACATAGTACCGGACAGCCTGTACTGGTGGGTACTATATCCATAGAAAAGTCTGAACTCATCAGCGAGCTTCTGAAAAGGAACGGCATTAAGCATAATGTACTTAATGCAAAGCACCACCAGAAGGAAGCGGAAATAATTGCAGAGGCAGGCCGCTTTGGTGCTGTAACTATCGCCACCAATATGGCCGGTAGAGGAACAGATATTATATTAGGCGGAAATCCGGATTTTGAAGCTAAACTGGAAATGAGAAAACGCGGATATGACGACGCTGTCATTTCATATGCATCCAGCTTCATGCCTACAGAAGATGAAGAGGTAATTAAAGCCAGAAAAGAATTCAGAGAGCTTTTTGAATACTACAAAAAAGAAAGAGCTGAAGAACATAATAAAGTAATATCAGTTGGCGGTTTACACATTATAGGAACTGAAAGACATGAATCACGCCGTATCGATAATCAGCTTAGAGGAAGGTCCGGACGTCAGGGCGACCCGGGTTCATCTCAATTTTTTATTGCTTTGAATGATGAACTTATGAGGCTTTTCGGAGGAGAGAGGATACAGGGACTTGTTTCAAAGATGGGTATGCAGGATGACGAAGCCTTAGAAGCAAATATGCTTACAAAGTCTATTGAAAATGCACAGAAAAAGGTAGAAGGACGTAATTTCTTTATCAGAAAATATGTCTTACAGTACGATGACGTTATGAACAAGCAAAGAGAAGTAATCTATAAAGAAAGAAAACGTGTACTGGAAGGTGAAAATTTAAGAAGCCATATTCTGGGGATGTTTGAGACTTTGGTAGATTATTATATAGATACTTATACTGCTGATGCAAAATATCCTGAAGAATGGAATCTGGAAGGATTAGCAAATAGCTTAAAACCGTTTATTCATAACATAAAATTGCGTTTTGACGATTTAGAGAATATGACTATAGAAGACCTGAAAATAAGAATATTGGATATGGCAGATAAAGCTTACGGTTATAAAGAAGAAGAAATCGGCGTTGAACGCATGAGAGAGCTGGAAAGAGTGATTCTTCTCAGGGTTGTAGACACAAAATGGATGGATCATATTGATGCTATGGATCAGCTGAAACAAGGTATAGGGCTCAGGGCGATAGGACATGAGGATCCCGTAAGAGCCTATCAGAATGAAGGCTTCGATATGTTTGAGGATATGATAAAAAGCATCCAGGAAGAAACAGTAAGATATATGTTTAATGTTACAATACAAACAGATACACAGAGAAAACAGGTTATACAAATTGGTGAAGCACAAAAAGCAGACTTTGCTCAAGGCAAACCGGAAAATGCAGTAAATGCAGCGAATTCGGAGCTTCCGGAAAGAGCTGTGCCAAATCCGGAACCCCAAAGCCTGCAGCCAATAAGAAAAGAAAAAACTGTCGGCAGAAATGACCCCTGCCCCTGTGGAAGCGGCAAAAAATATAAAAAATGCTGCGGCCAATCAACTGAAAACTGAAAACTGACAACTGACAACTGAAAGATAAGGAAGAAATTTGCTTTGTTTAGCAAATTTCTACATTCAATCTTAAACAATAACAATCGTTAAACCATTGCTCAACTATCGCTCGACTATTGTTTATCAAAGTTCTTAGTTATCAGTTGTCAGCTGGCAAAGCCACTAACCACTAATCACTAATCCCTAATCACTAATCACTAATCACTAATCACTAATAAAGAAGGATGTGAAAAAATGATTCAACTGGAGCAAATAGGCTATGAACTTGAAAATGTTGAAGCAGAAATAAAAGAATTGGGTGTTTCCCTTTGACATTGCCGGATTGAAACAAAAAATGTCAGAGATTGAAGACCGGACTATGCAGGACGGCTTCTGGGATGACCATGAAATGGCACAGAATGTATTAAAAGAAAAAAAATCTATTGAAACAAAAATAGAGGATTATGAATCTCTGTATAAAGAATTCGAAGACATTACCGTATTGATAGACCTGGCAAATGAAGAATCTGATGAATCATTAGTCCCGGAAATTGAAAATTCTTTCAAAAACCTTGTTGATGCAATAGAGGCTATGAAGATTAAAGTTTTATTGAGTGGTGAATATGACAAAAACAATGCTATCATTTCCATTCATGCAGGTTCCGGAGGACTTGACGCACAGGATTGGGCAGAAATGCTTATGCGTATGTATATCAGATGGGCTGAGCGAAAGGGCTTTAAGATAAAGACTCTTGATTTATTGTCGGACAGGGAAGCGGGCATTAAAAGTGCTGATTTTCTTATACAAGGTGACAATGCATATGGATATCTGAAAAATGAAAAGGGTGTTCATAGAATTGTTCGAATTTCACCCTTTGATTCTTCAGGCAGGAGGCATACTTCCTTTGCGTCACTGGATGTAATGCCTGAATTAGATGAGAATGTAAAGGTAGATATCAATCCGGAGGATTTAAGGATAGATACCTTCAGATCCAGCGGTGCAGGGGGACAACACGTCAATACTACCGACTCCGCAATACGCATTACACATCTTCCTACAAACATTGTCGTATCATGCCAAAATGAACGCTCTCAGCATCAAAATAAAGAAACGGCAATGAAAATGCTGATTGCAAAGCTCATAGACCTGAAGGAAAGAGAGCATAAAGAAAAAATTGAAGAGTTGAAGGGCGATTATGGGCAAATTTCCTGGGGAAACCAAATACGCTCATATGTTTTTCATCCCTATAATATGGTGAAAGACCATAGGACAAATGCAGAGGTCGGAAATGTACATGCAGTAATGGATGGTGATATCGATATATTTATTAATGAAAAGCTGAAACAAGACGCAAAAAAAATTAAGAATTAAGAATTAAGAATGAAGAATTATGGTAGAATTTTGCTTTAAGCAAAATTCTGCATTCTAAAAGCACAAGGTTAATATTTGTTTTTGAATTGTGTTGGAGGATTTGATACAGAAAATCGAGATATAAGATGAAATAAAAAAGTGTATATCCAACAGGACGTTGGATAAGACCGCTTGAGGCATGGATGCAGATTAAGGTCGTTAGCTTTTTTCTTTCGGATTATATCCGTTTTTCTTCAAATACGAGTCATCATGAAAAAACAAATATTAATCCCTAAATTTGCATCTTGAAAAAAAGAGCGCTTTATGTTAA
>JAAYPU010000284.1 GCA_012519645.1 Clostridiales bacterium
TATGCAAGGAAATCATGAATTTATTCATAGATTTCTACTGCCAACTGAAAGATAATGAAGAAATATTGACAGAGGGCAAAATTTCAACCTTAAATCAGTAACAATCGTTTAACTATTGTTCAACCATCGTTCAACTATTGTTTAACAAAAACTTCAAAGACCATACACCATAAACTATTGATGTCTTTAACCTCTAACCTCTACAATTATAATATTGAATGGATGTAATAATTATGGAAACAATCAATAACTCTAACGCTATTTCCAATGCCAATGAACCCACAAAGCTTTGGAACGCTTCATTTATTACATTATTAATGATTGGTATGCTATCCCAATCTGCATCACAAATGATGAATCCTATACTGCCATCCTATCTTATTTATAAAGGAGCCGCTCTCACTCTTACCGCTTTCATTACAAGCGGATTCGCTTTAATAGCTATGATTACACGACCATTCTCGGGTGCTGTAAATGATATATTCAATCCCAAAAAATTAATGATTTTATCAGGTTTCCTAATCGGTTTATGTATTTTGGGCTATGCTTTTGCTCCCACTATCCCATTACTTATGTTTTTTCGTGTGTTGCATGGCATCGCATTTTCGATACAAGGAACAACAAACATTACATTTTCAACAAGCTTTATACCACGAAACAGAATGGGCGAAGGAATGGGATACATGGCTATGAGTATTATCGTTCCTACCGCAATCGGCCCAAATTTAGGCATTTGGATTTCTGACTCCATCAGCTTCACTCTATGCCTGATCATTGCCGCTATATTAACTTTCTCAGCTGCAATGTGTGTATTTTTAGTGCCATACAATTATGAAAAAAGTCCTCAAAAAGAAAATGTAAAATTTAAAAGCAGCTTTAATAATCTTCTGGCAAAGGAACTATTATTTCTTACTCTTTGCATAAGCATTTTTTCCATGGGGAACGGTCTTGTTACAACTTATATCAAGCTCCTTGCCGACGATCGCGGAATCGCCAATGTTGGACTGTTCTTCACAATCAGTTCTTTCGTGATGATATTTATCCGGCCTTTCTCAGGAAGGCTTCTTGGTAAAAAAGGGCTTTCCTTTATTTTGATTCCATCCTATTTCATTGCATCTTTATCCTCTGTTTTTATTGCAGTAGCAACCTCAACCTGGATGCTCCTGATTGCCGGAGCTTTAAGAGCAGTCGGTCAAGGAGCAGGAATGCCTTCCATCCAGGCAACTGCAGTTAAATCTCTTGAGAAAGAACGCCGGGGAGTTGCAGTTTCTACCTGCTTTATAGGACAAGATTTAGGACAATTTGTCGGACCTATTATCGGCAGCTATATAGTTACCCAATACAATTACGAAGCGTTGTTTAACAGCTATGCAGTCATGCTAATACTCATTGCTCTGTTTTATATCTTTTATAGGAAGTTTTCAAAAAATGAAGTGGCACAAAGAGCAATGTCCGTGGAACGGTAGTTGAACAATGATGGAACGGTTACGGATGGAGTATGGGTGCTACGCACAGTTTAAGTGTAAGGATAAGTGTAAGTTAAAAGACAAGAGGTTTATAGTTCGTAGTTCATGGTTCGTGGACTTTAGAATTAGATAATAAATAATAAATAATAGATAACAGTTAATGAAAAAGACATTCCTTTTAGAATGTCTTTAATTTTGAAATATGCTTAGTCACTGTAATTTTTTAATCTTCATAATGTCCCTTCAATGACAAAATAAATACATTTTTACTTTCATCCAACATATAAACCAATCTATGCTCCTGATTAATTCGTCTGCTCCAAGCCTTTCGATGCTTTAGCGGTTCCGGCTTTCCTAACCCATCGTAACCATTTCTTAAAATATCTTTAAGTAATTCATTTATTTTCCGAATAACTGCCTTATCCGTAAATTGCCAGTACAGATAATCATCCCATCCTTTATCAGAAAAAATAAGATTACTCATGAACCATTTCCTCTAGCTCTTCCATTGTTTTTTGAACAACCTTGCCCTGCTTAATCTGCTCCATACTTTTGTCAATCATATCTAAATATTCAGCATTGCGAGCTTTTCTAACTATATCGTTATATTTATCAAGGCTCATGATTACAACGTTTTTTTCATCTTTACGAGTAACAATGACTGTCTCATTCTCATCCGTTGCTTTATCACAATAGTCTTTAAGCTTACTACGTATCGTTGAATAGTTTACAGCTAACATAATATCACTCCTTTCAGGAATTAGTACAATTATCTGTACAATTTATTGTACTACTATATTATGCCCTTGTAAAGGTATTTGATACATGTAAATTAGTATTTTGTTGTCCTCTGGCAGTGTGCTTCTCTTGTGCAAAAATTCACCGTAACAAGTCACATATATTTTGCGTGTAACTTGTTGCGCGCACAAAATCGCCAGCCTTTCTGAAGCCTTTATTTTAAGTCAGATATGATTTTCCCCAATGATTTATTATACTCTTCAGCTGCCCTTTCTTTTTCCTTCCTGGTGACAATATCATCTAAGATCATAACAATGCCATCCTTCAGCACTGGAAAGTATTTCAGGCATTCTTCTTCAGACAACGCATGAATCCCTTTGCTTACCACTCCATAGATTTTGGGACGATCTGTGATTAGATCAGGAAGAAACCCTTTCAAAAGTTTTATTTTTTCTTCCATACCATTTCTATGTTCACCATCAGCCTGGAATTCAAATTCTTTTTCTGTCAGCTTTCCTGCAGCCTCAGCTTCCTTGAAAGTATCATAAACCAATTTTTCAATAATCCTTCTTAAATAAACGAATGATCCAATTCCAACACCATGAGAATGTAGACCAATAGATCTTTTAAGTTCATTATAATACTGCTTGCCAAGAATAGAACTATATTTTGTAGCTTGTGGAAGATCTATATCAGCTGAAGAAGGATATTGTCCAACTTTGATGATTGTATCCCCTCTAACAGCAAAGAAATATTCAAGTTTATGTGATTCATCCAAGCTGCACTTGAATTTTAAATATAGATGATCCATTCCATCAAGTACACTTGTTTCCTGACAACTCATACCTGTAACTGAACCTGCACTGCTAATCTTATTTTTCAAGTTTGCGGCTTTTACATTGTGTAAGCCACAATCATAAATGAAAACTTTCTTATCCTTACATTCAGGGCAATACATTTCAAACCTGGTTTCTTTGTCATATATCTGAAGAAGTTGCTTCACTTCAGGATAAAGAATTTTCATACAACTATATAGGCTTGATTTTGTTATAAATTCAATCATATTATTAGACATTTGATCATACTTCCTTTCAACCTTTAAGAGTTATCAGAACTGCTTATAAACCAACGGAACCAACAACTCAATCAACTTATCGCAATATGGGAAAAGAATCTCATTATCATAATCCTTTAGAAGTTCCACTGTCTTATATAAACTAATTTCAAGCTTCACATCATTTGAATCAGTTGGATATTCCTGATCACCCTTATGGAAGCTATAAAATTTTTTAGCTGTGAATTGGTATAACTCATTGTATTGTGGCTTTCCCTTATGCTTTATGAAGTTGTATAACTTTCTAACTTCACTATCAGCAAAACCTTTCCAAAAGTCATACACCAGGTCAATTGCAGGTGCATATTCAGGACAATGTGCTTTCAAATAGTTCAAAGGATTTTCTTCAGTTGATGGATTTGAAACCAGCTTTTCCATATCTCTAATCATGTCTTTTGTATCCTGAATCAGATTAATTCCATCTAGTTGAATAACTTTACCTTTTTTATATCCTGCAAATTCAGCACTCACATAACATAAAATCCATGTTAAATCAACAACAATATTATAATAAAGAATGGCAGTTTCTAAGAACATTCCATTGAAACTAACCTTGCTAATTCCATCTTTCATTTCATGGTTAAATGGTTCATACCAATAGTCCCAATCTGCATTATCTACTTGGCAAAGAAAAATCCTCGCTGCTTGGTATTGTCTATGTATTTCAGTCAGCTTTGCTTCAAAGAATAATTCTTGACTTGATGGTATATCAATTGTATTCAGAGATAGAGCTGTCCTTTTATCTTGATCTTCCAACCAAACATGTATATCATTTTTAAAATCAATGTTCATATCCCTTTACCCACTTTCACACCATTGATATTATTTAGAATAATTATATCATAGTGATTTTCAAAAGCGATACTTCTTTATACTTGTAACCTAAAGCACGTTTTTAGAGTGAATTTTCAACCAGAATAATTAATAATTGATCGAAAAAAAGCATCTCTTCCGGAATGTCTTCATTTTTTAATATTCTATATCGCACTAGGGTTTGTAAAATGAGGCTCACTTACCCGCTTTGCTAAGCATAAGCGATGACCACCAAAGGCTTCGCTTTTGGGCTCCCTGCTTAACTTCTAGGCGTGCTAAAAAACAAAAAAGGTTTTGCTTTCGCAAAACCTACATAAACTTTCATCTTTCATCTATCATCTTTCATCTAACAAATAGGGTTCGTAAAATGAGGCTAGTTCTAGGCGCACCGAGGCTGAGTAGCGGAGCGTACTTCTGGCTTTAAGGTACGGGGACACACCTCTCGCTTTCAGGTCTATCTTTCTGAGGAATGTCCCTAAGACACAAAAAGATTTTGCCGAAGCAAAATCTTTTCCTTAACTTTCATCTTTTATCTCTCATCTATCATCTCTACTCCATACGCTATACTCTATACTCCAGACACCTGAGACCTGAGACCCGAAACCTTATCTAAGGCGTAGGATTTTTTTCGTTAGGCTCGGCGTACGGCTTGCCGATGTGCGGAGCTTACTTAATAGCTAAGTGAGCAACGAGGCAAGTTGTACAACAACGCATAACGGAAAAAAGACAAGCCTTTACTCCCACTCGATGGTTGACGGTGGTTTGCTCGTTATATCATACACCACCCTGCTCACTCCATGCACCTCATTAACTATCCTGTTTGACACCTTTTCCAGCACATCATAGGGTATTCTCGACCAGTCCGCGGTCATGAAGTCTGACGTGTCCACTGACCTTAAGGCAACTGTATAGTTATAGGTACGTTCATCTCCCATAACTCCTACGCTTCGTAGATTTGTCAGTACCGCAAAGTATTGTCCTAAACCGGAAGCTATACCTGCTTTAGCCACTTCATCCCTGAAAATAAAATCTGCTTCTCTTAACATATCTAATTTTTCTTTTGTTATATCTCCGATAACGCGGATCGCAAGTCCCGGGCCGGGGAAGGGCTGCCTTGAAACTAAAAATTCCGGCATACCCAAAGCACGTCCTACATTTCGAACTTCATCCTTAAAGAGGTCCCTCAGGGGTTCAATAATTTCCTTAAAATCCACATGCTCCGGCAGTCCGCCGACATTGTGATGGCTCTTGATAACCGCAGCATTTTTCGTGCCGCTTTCAATGACATCCGGATAAATCGTACCCTGACATAAGAAATCTACTGTTCCGATTTTCTTTGCTTCCGCTTCAAAAACACGGATAAACTCTTCACCAATGATTTTACGTTTTCTTTCGGGGTCATCTACTCCCGACAGTTTTTTCAGGAATTGTTCCTCACAATTCACCCTAATCATGTTCATTTCAAACTGCTGTTTGAAA
>JAAYPU010000285.1 GCA_012519645.1 Clostridiales bacterium
ATAATATTATAATAAAAATATTCAATATGATTAAAACGGAATCCTTGGTTTATTTTAAGCGAAGATACAATAAAATTATTTCTCAAAGCCTCCAGCTTTATCCTTTGCAGAAAAAAGGTCTTCCCGGCTCCGTAAGGACCACTGACTACTTTCACTACTCCGGTATTTTCTTTGGCTGAATTTAATCCTCTGATAAACTCTTCTAACTGCTGTTCTCTTCCAACACACAAATATTCAATACCGTATTCAGGTACTACTCCATTTTTTAAAGCATTTAAAATGTGTTGAAGATGCACCATTTAACAAACTTCCTTCCAAATTAAAATGATTTTCTATATTATACCATGTTTCACCATATTTTTACTTTGTTTTTTACCATATGAGGCTATATGAATTTAGAATAAAATCAAAAGACTATAAAGCTTATTATTTTATTCAACTTGTATAGAGTATCAGATAAGCTTTAATACATCAGCCATTGAAAGCGATATGATTTCTAAGTAAAGCCTTTACTATTAAATTGATTTCATATGTATTGTAAAGTTACTTGGAGTATTATAATACAAAAATCGAGATATAAGATTAGTGAAAAACCGTGTATCCGACAGGATGTCGGATAAAATCGCTTAAGGCATGGACGCCGATTAAGATTGTCAGGTTTTTCATGCAAGATTCTATCCGATTCTTCTAAAATACGTAACCGGAACGAATACAATACATATGAATTTATCAAAAAATATAAAAAACAAGGTCTTTTATAAAAAGACCTTGTTTTAAATAATGTACTTTATTTGCTAAAATGCTCTTCATAAACATTTATTCTGTTAAATGCCCGCAACATAGCTGCCCTTGCTCTTTCTAAATCTACCTCCTGATTTTCTGACGCCAATCGTTCTTCTGCTCTTTGCTTTGCTTCCTTTGCGCGATTGATATCAATTTCATCAGGCCACTCGGCAGAATCCGCAACTATTGTTGTTTTGCCTTCTTTAACGTGAATATATCCTCCGGAGCAAGTAGCTTTTTTAATCTGACCTTTTTCTTTTATCTTTAATACGCCCGATGAAAGTGGAACCACAGTCCACATATGATCTGCCATAAACGCTGAATCTCCGTTTATAGTACGGGTAACAACCATTTCCACTTCACCATGATAGAAAGATTTTTCCGGCGTTACTACATCTAGATGAAAGGTTCTTGCCAAAATATCACCTCCTGAGTGAATTCACTAAGTTACATATTCTTAGCTCTATCCACTACCTCATCAATTCCTCCTGCAAAAAGGAATGCAGATTCAGGAATATCATCATGCTTACCTTCCAGGATTTCTTTAAAGCCTCGGATAGTCTCTTTCAATGGTACATATTTCCCCGGTGTTCCGGTAAATTGTTCAGCAACATGGAATGGCTGAGATAAGAATCTTTGAATCTTTCTCGCTCTTGCTACTATGAGTTTATCCTCGTCACTGAGTTCATCCATACCTAAAATGGCAATGATGTCCTGAAGATCTTTGTATCTTTGAAGTACTTCCTGTACGCCTCTTGCTACATTGTAGTGTTCTTCACCCAATATAACAGGGTCCATAATTCTTGAAGAAGAATCCAAAGGATCCACCGCCGGATAAATACCTAACTCAGAAATAGCACGTGACAATACAGTTGTCGCGTCCAGATGAGCAAAGGTTGTAGCCGGTGCCGGGTCTGTCAAGTCATCCGCTGGCACATAAATCGCCTGAACAGATGTAATGGAACCTTTCTTTGTAGAAGTAATCCTCTCTTGTAAGGCACCCATTTCTGTTGCAAGTGTAGGCTGATAGCCTACTGCGCTCGGCATACGTCCTAAGAGAGCGGATACCTCTGATCCGGCTTGTGTAAATCTGAATATATTGTCAATGAACAAAAGCACGTCTTGTCCTTCTCTGTCACGGAAATATTCCGCCATGGTCAATCCAGTCAATCCCACACGCATTCTCGCTCCGGGCGGTTCATTCATTTGTCCGAATACCAGTGCTGTTTTATCCAGAACTCCTGCATCCTTCATTTCATAGTAAAGGTCATTACCTTCTCTCGTTCTTTCCCCTACTCCTGCAAACACGGATAATCCACCATGTTCCTTTGCAATATTGTTAATGAGCTCTTGAATAAATACTGTTTTTCCTACTCCGGCTCCCCCAAAGAGTCCTACTTTTCCACCTTTTGTATAAGGCGCAATAAGGTCTACAACTTTAATTCCTGTCTCAAATATTTGAGCAGATGTTTCTTGTTCTTCAAAGCTGGGTGCCTGTCTATGAATAGGCATTTTCTCTTCTGCATCGCATTCTTCTTTTAAGTCTATAGTTTCACCCAATACATTAAATAGTCTGCCTAAGGTTTTGGGCCCTACAGGAACAGAAATGGGTCTTCCGGTGTTGATTGCCTCCAGCCCTCTTACAAGACCATCTGTAGAAGACATAGCAACACATCTGACCGTATCATCTCCAATATGCTGAGCAACTTCAGCAACAATTTTTCTATCGCCGTGCTGAATCTCTATTGCACTTAAAAGTTCAGGGATGCTTTGAGGATTGAATCTAATATCTAAAACCGGTCCGATTATCTGTGAAATAATACCTTTATTATCAGACAATTCATCCACATCCTTTCATGTTTATTTCAGAGCCTCTGCTCCGCCGACAATTTCTGAAATTTCCTGAGTAATTGCCGCCTGGCGTGCTCTATTATAGTTTAATGTCAATTTATCAATCATTTCTACAGCATTGTCTGTTGCATTCTCCATTGCTATACGTCTTGCGCCCTGTTCGCTTGCAGATGAAGAAACCAGTCCGCCAAAAATAAGACTCTCCACATAGCTGGGTACCAAATAATTGAATAAATCCTCCGGTGAAGGTTCATAAGATATCATTTCAAAATTATTATTTTGAACTGTTTCGGATCCCTTTTCTTCAGTCTTATTAAATCCTGATAACGGCAATAATCTTATGACCTCCGGTTTTTGTGTAATCGTACTTACAAAATCTGTATACACTAAATATACTTCATCGAATTCTCTGTCTTTGTAAAGCTTTATTACCAAAGAGCTAATGCTTTTTGCGTCCTTAAAGGTTATTTTTTCAATAACGTTTATATATTCTCCGTTTATTTTATATCCACGTTTCTTAAAAAAATCTCTGCCTTTTTGTCCTATAGCGATAACAGATACTTCTTCTTTCCCACGCATATGCAACAGAGCTTCTTTCATAACGTTAGTGTTATAGCCTCCACATAGACCACCGTCTGCTGTTATAACTATAAAACAGCTTTTTTTAATTTCTCTGGCTCCTTCAAAGTAATCACTATGAATATTTTCAATATTCTCAGCTATTTCACTCATTGTATTCTTAACGGTATAAAAATAGGGTCTGGTTCTGTCTAATTTTTCTCTCGCTTTTCTCAACTTCGCTGAAGAAACCAGTTCCATAGCTTTGGTTATTTGCTTTGTACTGTTTACACTTTTTATTCTGCGCTTGATATCGCGCATTCCTTTTCCTGCCATCTACTCACCTCCATACGCTGAGCAAACAGCTATTCTATTTGAAATATTTTCTTAAATTCTGCTATAGCTGCTTTTAGTTTTTCTTCCGTGCTTTCATCCAATTTTCCGCTGCTTTTGATATTCTTTCCTACTTCAGCATATTGAGTATCCATAAAATTCAAAAACTCTTTTTCAAATCTCTTGATTTGCGGAACAGGAATATCTGCCAGATATTTATTGATTGCCGCATAAATAATCATAACCTGATGCTCTACCTTTACAGGTGCATATTGAGGCTGTTTCAAGATTTCCATCAGTATTTCCCCTTGGGAAAGTCTTGCCTGAGTATCTTTATCTAATTCAGACCCAAATTTTGCAAATGCAGCAAGTTCTCTGTACTGGGCAAGTTCCAAACGGATTTTGCCGGCTACCTGCTTCATGGCTTTTATTTGAGCCGATCCTCCTACTCTGGATACGGAAATACCTGAGTTTACAGCAGGTCTTTGCCCTGAGAAGAATAATTCCGACTCAAGAAAGATTTGACCATCTGTAATAGAAATGACGTTTGTCGGTATATACGCGGATACATCTCCTGCTTGAGTTTCAATAATCGGAAGTGCCGTAATAGAACCGCCGCCAAGGGCATCGCTTAATTTGGCTGCTCTCTCCAGCAATCTGCTGTGTAAGTAAAAAACGTCTCCAGGATAAGCTTCACGACCCGGAGGTCTTCTAAGAAGCAGTGATAAAGTACGATATGCAACAGCATGTTTAGACAAATCATCATATATGATCAGCACGTCTTTTCCCTGATACATAAATTCCTCAGCCATTGCACAGCCTGCATACGGTGCAATATATTGCAATGGTGCCAATTCACTTGCTGTAGCGGATACAATAATTGTATAATCCATTGCCCCGAAATTTTCCAAAGTCTGAACTATTTGTGCAACAGTAGATTTTTTCTGTCCAATGGCAACATAAATACATATTACATTTTCTTCTTTTTGATTAATAATGGTATCCACTGCAATAGCAGTTTTACCGGTCTGTCTGTCTCCTATGATAAGCTCTCTTTGTCCTCTTCCAATCGGGATCATAGAGTCTATTGCCTTTATCCCTGTTTGAAGCGGTTGATGAACAGATTTTCTGTCGATAACACTTGGCGCATTGTATTCTACCGGTCTGAACTTATCTGTTTTAATAGGACCTTTACCGTCAATAGCCTGTCCAAGAGCATTTACTACCCTTCCTATAAGCTGCTCGCCTACCGGTACTTCTACAACCCTGCCCGTAGGTTTAACAATGTCGCCTTCCTTGATGTGTTCGCCTGCACCCATAAGTACAGCACCTATATTGTCTTCTTCCAGGTTAAGCGCCATACCGTATACTTCACCCGGGAACTCTAAGAGCTCGCCTGCCATACATTTTTCAAGCCTGTGAATTCTGGCAATACCATCTCTAACCTGGATAACAGTACCTACATCAGACACTTTAAGCTTATCTTCATATTTCTTTATCTGTTCTTTTATTACAGAGCTTATTTCTTCGGGTCTCAGATTCATTACTATCACCCCTAACTAATGCTATACTATTATGAGATCAATGGTTTCTTTGAGGCTTTTCAGCTTATTCTGAATAGAAGCATCAATAACCTTTTCACCAATCTTAACTTTTATGCCTCCAATTAATGAAGGATCCTCAATAACTTGCAATCTTACACTTTTACCGGTAATTTGAGAAAGCTTTTCTTCCAATAGCTTTACCTGGCTTTCTGAAAGAGATACCGCAGAGTAAACAGTTCCTTCTTCAATATTGTTATACTCATTAGTAAGCCTGAAGTATTCTTTACATATGCTGAAAAAAGAACTGGTTCTTTTTTTATCCATAAGGACAAATAAGAAATTTAAAACTATATCACTCACTTTATCTCCAAAAACTTCTCTTAATATCTTTTTCTTCTCATCTTTATTGATTCTTGGAGATTTATATAATTCATAAAAATCCGGTTCTTTTTCAAACAAGCCTTTAATGAAATCCATCTGTTCACGGAAAAGATCCACTGAATTTGAATCTTGTGCAACCTCAAATAAGGCCTTACCATATGTAATCGCAACTAACTCTGCCATTCAGCCTCCCCTACCTCTTCAAGAAATTTTTGAATCAGCTCGTTATGATCTTTTTCATCCAGCTTCTTTTTAAGCACCTTTTCTACAGTAATGAATGCCAATGATGTGATTTCATTTTTAAGCTCATTCATAGCTTTTATGTTTTCTCTTTCAATTTCGGCTTCCGCATGTTTTATCATCATTGAAGCTCTTTCATGTGCTTCATTAATGATTTCTTTGTACTGCTCGTCGGCCTTCAGCCTTGCAGCCTTTATGATCTCGCGGCCTTCTTCCTTGATGTTTTCAAGTTTTATTTCATATTCTTTCTTAAACGCTTGAGCCTGTTTATTAATTTCATCTGCTTCATCAACAGTGTCTTGTATACGTTGCTGCCTTGCCAGCATCATTTCTTTAACAGGCTTAAACAATAATTTTCGTAATATCAGAAAAAGAATAATAGTATTTAATATTTGAAAAACAAATGTCCAATTGAATGCAACAAGTTTAGCATATTCTAACATACCATGACGCCTCCTTTCCCTCCGTTTTATTTATTAAAAGTCATTTTATAATAAATTGATTAACGGATTTGCGAAAAGAAGTATCAAGGCAATAATCAAACCATAAATACCTGTTGTTTCAGCAACAGCAGCTCCAAGAAGCATGGTTCTGACAATATCTCCCTGTGCCTCCGGTTGTCTTCCAACACTTTCAGCACCCTTACCTGCCGCATAACCCTGGCCAATCCCAGGTCCTATACCTGCAATCATTGCAAGTCCTGCACCGATTGCTGAACATGCTAATATTAATGCTTTTCCTGTAATAGGTTCCATAATAAAATTCCTCCTCCATCATTTAAATAATTAATAAAATTAAAGTAAGTTTATTAAAGGATTTGCATACAGCAACACTAACGCAATTATTAATCCGTATATACCGGTTGTCTGTGCAACTGCCTGCCCTAATATCATTGTCCTCATAATTTGTGGCTGAAGCCTCGGCCTCATTCCCACAGCTTCTGTTCCTTTCCCAGCCGCATAACCTTGTCCCATACCGGGTCCTATCCCTGCCAACATAGCAAACCCGGCACCTATAGCAGATGCGGATAGAATTAAATAATGTCCTTCAGTAGTAGCGAGTGGATTTGCATACATCAATATAAGTGCTATAACGAGAGAAAAGATGCTTGATGTTTGTGCTACCGCAGTACCCAAAAGCATTACAAGAAGCGAAGGCTTTGAACCATCCGGGTTAATGCTGGCTGCCAGACATCCTTTACCCGCCGCATAGCCCTGTCCTATACCGGGTCCCATTCCGGCTATCATTGCAATTCCTGCTCCTATAGCGGATGAAGCAAGTACTAGCTTATCTCCTTGAAGTGCAATTAAAGGATTAGCAAATAGCAATATTAGCGCTATTACGAGAGCCAGTATTCCGGATGTTTCTGCTATACCTGCTCCTAAAAGCATAACCATCGTTGATTGTTTCGATGCTTTTGGATTATTACCTGTGGCTTCTGCACCAATGCCTGCCGCATAGCCTTGCCCAACTCCCGGTCCTATACCAGCTATCATTGCAAATCCTGCACCGATGGCCGAAAAAGCAAGTATTAGTTCATTTTTTTCAAATGTTAAAAGCCAGCTGATAAATTTCGTAAAAAAATCTGCATACTCCATTTTTTCACCTCCCTACGCTGTTGTTAATCCATTTCCATAGAAACAAATACCATAGTCAGCATTACAAATATAAATGACTGAAGTACACCTGAAAATACGTCAAAATAAATATGAAATATGGAAGGTATACCTGCCTCAAAAATAGGTATAGGGAGTCCAATTTTCATACTCAAGCCTGCTAAAGCCCCATACAACAGACTCATTATAATAAGACCGCCTACAATGTTTCCAAACAAACGAAAAGCTAATGAAATCGGAGTCGCTAAATCGCCGATAATATTTAAGGGTAACAACAGAGGAAAAGGTTCTATCTTTCCTTTTAGATATCCTTTTATCCCTTTGCTCTTAATGCTGAAAAAGTGAATCAAAACAAACGTAATAATAGCAAGAGCAGAGGTTGTGTTCACATCAGCCGTAGGGGGTCTAAGTCCCACGAGCCCCCACAAGTTTGCGAAGATCAAGAAAAAGAAAAGAGTCCCTACATATGGTGCGAAACCTTGCTTATTTTTTCCCATAACCTGTTCTGTAAGGCTATATACCAAATCAACAATCATTTCCACAACGTTTTGGGCACCTTTCGGAATTTTCTCAAACTTTCGCGTAAATACGAGGGAAAATATAATGAGCACTATCATTATTATCCATGTATTCACGACTGTTTCTGTAATAACCACGCCCCCCGGAAGCTCATAAATTATTTTAGGGCCAAATTCTGATCCCATTGCCGCCCTCCTTTCCTTTATAGATTTAATTTTTTAGAACTTACTAAAAGCTCTTTGGTCAGCTATTCGGCAAGTCTGATTTATTGTTAAAGGATAATACCTATAACAAACACACTTTGGTGTATGGTGTATGGTTTATCGTGGATGGTTTTATGGTTTATGGTTCATTACTCTTCATGCTGCTGTATTGAAGCTGGTCTCCTGTTTAACGATAGTTGAACGATAGTTGAACGATTGTTATTAATTTAAGATTTATGATTTAAGATTGAATGTGGGAATTGCCTTCCGCAAATTCCTTCCTTCACTAACCTCTAACCTCTATTCTCCGTCATTGTTCTTTTTTCTCTTGAATACTTTCTTATAGTAGTTCTTGTCGTTGAAGGCATACATTATTAGTATAACAAGTTTAACCGTCAATAATCCTATAATCGTTCCCACTTCGTTAATATAAGGTGCAATGATTGAAATATATAACACAACTCCATAAATGGCAAAGCGGATATAATACTTTGAAGAAGCATATCTTTGTGCCCGTTCGGGTGCCATCTGCGCTGCTTTCTCCATGGTATTAGACAATAGATTAAAGTTTAATACGGCAATCAAAGTCCCA
>JAAYPU010000286.1 GCA_012519645.1 Clostridiales bacterium
CAACAGGGGCGAAGCTCCTATACTGACCTCTTTTCTCTAATTGTCAATTAACCATTCTAAATTGTCAATTATTAATTTCCCTATTCCCTATCCCCTATTCCCTTTTAACAATTTGAATAAAAACTTTCATCGGAAGCACAATGAATAAAAGTTCTGAATCGTGAATATATGTATACGATCTATAATGCGATGCATCGTTCAGAAACGATGGGCGATTTATTTGACGTCTTATATAATGAAAAAAGTTATCAAAATTTGTCCTTCATTCTGGAAAACTTATAGTGTGGATGATATACTGAATATAATTTAATTTATAAGGTGGTCGGTATATGAGAATTTCCAGAAACCAGCTTCTCTTTGCATTTTCAGAATGTTTGGACTATGTAGAATCTCTGGTAGGTACACATCATTATGATACGGCATATATAGCATTACATATCCTTAATGAAATGGATTTGCCTTATGAACAACTTCAAGATATACTTACTGCTGCTCTGATACACGATGTGGGCGTTTTTTCCAGAAACACCTTTGAAAAGATAAGGAATTATGCTTTTGAAGATGAAGACAGCCATTCCCATATTGGATATTCTCTATTAAAAGACATCCCTTATTACAGCCATTTCGTAGAAACCATTTTGTATCATCATGCTAATTACGAGAAAAATAAGGAAAATAAAATACCTCTGTCAAGCTATATTATATTTCTTGCAGACAGGCTCACATTTCTAATCAAAAAATCCCCAAAAAATTTGGACTTACATAGAAAATATGTATTAGATACTATCTCCAAAGATATGAATAAGAGATTTAACCCTATTCTATATCCATATTTGAAACAGGCTCTGGAAAAAGATTCTTTCTGGATGTATTTTAAAGAAAATGTACATAAAGATATAGTCAAGGATGCATTCAAATATGATAATACACTCTCAAACTTTTATGAATTAAAAAATTTCCTGCGACTTTTCGGAAAGGTGGTAGACTACAAAAGCCCTTTTACCACTACCCATTCCGTTGCCGTCTCAAAAATAGCTCCGGAAATAGGCGCTCATTATAATCTTCCTAATCGATCCTTGGAAAACTTAGAAATCGCAGGATTGATCCACGATATCGGCAAGCTGGCTATTGACAATGAAATCCTTGAAAAGCCCGGCAGCTTAACTGCTGAAGAGTATGAGACAATGAAAACACATATATTATATACAGATAAAATATTAAAATCCATTGACGGATTTTCTGAAATACGAGAAATTGCAATTTCACATCATGAAAAAAATGATGGTTCAGGATATCCCAATAGAAAAACAGAAAAAGATTTATCTCCCGAACAAAAAATTCTCATTGTTTCAGACTTATTTACCGCAATGACTGAAGACCGCCCCTATAGAGAAAGCCTTTCAAAAGAATGTGTTTTAAAAATATTAAAAGAGATGGAAATTGAAAATAAAATTTCCAAGGATATCAATGATATTGTTTTTAAAAATATTGATATACTATACAAAATCAATCAAGAAGTACATATAAAAGCTCAGCAGGAATATGCTG
>JAAYPU010000287.1 GCA_012519645.1 Clostridiales bacterium
AGAAGATGATACGATCTACCCTGTAATGACAGGTACTCTGTCTAAAGAAAAGATTTCCTCCGGAGAAGAAGAGGGTATGGTTAATGCCCATGAGGAAACCGATGAACCCAAAATGCCTGATAATACACTAAATAATGAAGTTCCCTCGCTTTCATCCGCTTCCTCTGATGAAAGTCCCTCAGGCTCAATCCCTGAAAAGAAAATCCTCCAGCCGCTGCAGGAAGATGTATATAAAAAAACCTTCTCAACACCGAAAACAGAAGCTTCTCCTAAAACAATAGTAAAAAAAGCATTTGATACAAACAAATATTTTGGCGGTTATGTGCGTGCCGTCAGTAATAATTTAGAAAATGTTTTATCATTTTACAATGCCTCGGAACCCTTTGAATATGATAAAATCGGCTGCACGTGGTGGAAAGTTACGAACCTTGTAAATATTCCTTTTGCCAATACTTCATATCAGCAAGGTTTTCCTGATTATATGAATTCATATTATATGCAGTATTCTCAGCAAAGAGAATTTTACCCCAGCTGTCATGACCTTATTTACAAATATCAGCATTATATCTTTGGCATTGAGCATGATAAAATCAATAACAATAAGTATTATTATTACGGTATCCCCGGGCGATATATGAAAGAAGAGCAGCCTGATAACGGAAAATCCGGGTTTATATATTGGCAGCCCCTGAAAGGAATAGAAAAACAACCGGGAGATTATGGATACTGGATAAACTGTATAGATGCCGTCACCGGACAATTTTTAGCTATAGAAGAAGCGTAATTAAACTAAGAACTGAGGAAATTTCATTATTGAAATTTCCTCAAATTATGAATTAAGAATGAAGAATTAAGAATCAAGGTTTATTGTGAGTTTTTATAGAGTTCATTTGCTAACCGTGCAAATTCTGTCAAAGAAAGAGTTTCTGCCCGCCGCTTAGGTTCAATATCACAATTGACTAAGGTTTCCTCAAGACTATCCTTACTGCATTTTAAAGCACTGCTTAAAGAATTAAGCAGTGTTTTTCTTCTTTGACTGAAGCTTGCACGTACGATTTTAAAAAAGAATCTTTCATCCAAAACATCTACAGCAGGTTTTTCCCTGATATCCAGCCTTAGAATAAATGAGTCTACATTCGGTTTGGGAATAAACACTGTCTTAGGAACAACCGCAACAGGTACTATCTCGCAATAGTACTGTACCGCTACCGACAAGGAGCCGTATTCCTTTCCTCCCGGTGACGCTTTCATTCTATCGGCAACTTCCTTTTGTATCATAATAGTTATATTCTTTATAGGCAGCTTTGCTTCAAGAATATGCATTATAATAGGCGTCGTTATATAGTATGGTAAATTTCCTATAATTTTAATGGCCGCATACTTTCTTTCATTATCAATGATTTGCTTTAAGTCTGTTTTTAATATATCTTCGTTAATTATCTCCACATTATCGAAATTTTCCAGTGTTTCTTTAAGAATCGGTATTAATTTCTTATCGATTTCCACAGCTTTAACCTTACCGGCTTTTTCCGCAATAGCTGCCGTAAGCGTACCTATTCCGGGACCGATTTCTATTACCAAATCACTTTTAGTAATATCAGATGAAATTAATATTTTTTCAATAATGTGTTCATCGATCAGGAAATTTTGTCCCAATGATTTTGAAAATTTAAAATCATGCTCCTGTATTATCTTATTTACCGTAGACGGTGTAAACAGTTTATCCATTTTTCCCACACTTTCTGCTTATTACCTCTTTTACTGCCTTTTCTAATTCTTCTCTG
>JAAYPU010000288.1 GCA_012519645.1 Clostridiales bacterium
AACACAAAATCCACCTTAACTCTTAGTTTTTAGTTTTCAGTTCTTAATTATTCATAACGCAGTGCTTGTATCGGGTCAAGCTTGGAAGCTTTTTTTGCCGGATAGAATCCAAAAAATATACCTACTATAATAGAAAATAATGTAGCGATAATAATAGCTGCAACTGATAAAACCAACGGGAACCCTATAATTGAAGATATGGCAAAAGAAATCAAAATTCCGAATAAAATCCCGATGATACCGCCAATTCCCGAAATAATAATGGCTTCTATCAAAAATTGCATCATTATATCTTTATATTTCGCACCAATGGCTTTACGTATGCCTATTTCTTTGGTTCTTTCCGTAACCGATACCAGCATGATATTCATAACGCCTATACCGCCTACCAGCAAAGAAATTGCTGCTATGGCTCCTACCACTAAAGTCAAGATACCCATTATCTGATTCAACATAGCAAGCTCACTTTCTGCTGTATAGCTGACATAATAATTTTTTCCAATGGTATTGTGGCGTCTCTCAATTAAAGATATCATTTTATCTAATATTTCCTGCGGCTTCACTTCTTTGTTAAAATTAATATTTAAACCCCAATAGATTCCGTTCATCCCATTCATCTGTTCAATAATTGATATGGGGACATAAATATAAGAAGGCGGCTCACTATTGCCAAAATTTGCAAAAGGTACCGGCTGCTTTTTTGCAATACCAATAATTGCAAAGGTTGCTTTACTATATCTGAGATCGACGGTTATTTCCTCTTCCAGTACATTGGTACGTCCAAAAACTTTTAAAGCCAGACCTTCATCTATTACCGCTACCTTTCTTCTTGCTTTGATATCGCTTTCCAAAAGGAATCTGCCTTCTTTTATAACTATGTTTTCTATTTTATTGTATTGTTCATTGATTCCTGAAAGATTAACATTGATTTCTTCCGTTTTTTTCACAACTTTACCGCTGTCCGTAATATCAGGACTCATTCCTTTGATCTCTTTCGCAAACACCTGGTTTAAGATATCTATATCCTCATTGGTTATATAAGCTCTTGTGGTTGGGCTTTCTCTCCAGTTCAGTCCTAAATATGCACGATTCACACCAAATGTTTCAAACTCTTTATGTATCATCTCCTGACTTCCTTGTCCCAAGGATACGATTATAATAACGGAACTAATCCCGATGATGATTCCTAACATAGTCAATAAAGACCTCATTTTATTCGAAAAGATAGCTTCAATAGCGATCCTTATGCTTTCGATTATATTCATATGCCCACCTCTGATTTATGAGAAACCATGCAGTCATCGACTATTTCTCCATCTCTGAAATGTATGATACGATTTGCCATAGAAGCAATTTCAAGCTCATGAGTAACCAATACGACAGTTGTTCCCTCTTCATTAAGCTTATTAAATATACTCATAATTTCATTGCCGGATTTGGTATCTAAATTTCCTGTAGGTTCATCTGCTAATACGATCGCTGGATTGTTGACAAGAGCTCTTGCAATGGCAACTCTCTGCCGTTGTCCGCCCGACAGTTCATTGGGCTTATGGTGCAGTCTGTCCGCCAGTCCTACCTTCTCTAATGCTATGATTGCTCTTTCTCTTCTTTCATGAGGCTTTACTCCGGCATAAAGCATAGGAAGCTCTACATTTTTCAATGCACTGCTTCGAGCTAGCAAATTAAAGGATTGAAAGACAAATCCGATTTTTTTATTTCGAACAATTGCCAGCTCATCGTTCGTCATCTCATCTACCCGAGTATTGTCAAGATAATAAAACCCTTTAGTAGGTCTGTCCAAGCACCCTAAAATATTCATAAGAGTAGACTTACCTGAACCTGAAGGTCCCATTATCGAAGTAAATTCACCCTTGCTTATCGATAAATTAACATTTATTAATGCCGGTACATCCATCTGTCCCATCTGATAATTTTTATACATTTCCTGAATTTTAATCATTGTCCGCACCTGCTTTGTCAACTGCTTGATTTGCCACATTGGCCGGATTCAAAAATATTTGCTGACCTTCATCTAAATCTGATGAAATTATTTCTACAGAAAAAGAACCTTCCAATCCTGTTTGAATTTTATGTTTTTCTATCACTCCATTTGTATCAGTAAATACATATTTCGAACCGTCTTTTTCTGTCAGGATAGCTTCGTAAGGCACCGTTAACACACCTTCTCTGCGTTCACATAATATATCCACATCCACATTGAATCCGGACTTTAATAATTCCTGATTTGTAATTTTTGCTTTTACTTCCACAACAGATTCAGAGCCTTGGTTAGTTGCTATCCTTTTAGCATAAGGACTGATATATGAAATAACCGTCTCATAAGACTGTCCTTCTGTACCATGAGAGCTTATTTTAACCTGATTACCAATTTGAATGTGCTTTGCATCATACTCGCTTACGTTTGCCGACATTTCCATTTCATTATTATTGACAATATACATAAATTGGTTTTGCTTTATTATGAGCATGCCTTCATCTTCAAAAATTTCACCGACAGTACCAGTAATTGGGCTTTTTATAAAATGCTTTTCTTTTTCTTCCATGAGCCTTTTATATTCCAATTCGGCCAAAAGTATTTGTTCTTTTTGAAGGTTTACATCCTGACCTGCTTCTATATTTTCCTTTGCCGATATATATTCATTATAAGCTGAATCCATAGCCATTTTTGCCTCATTTAGTTTTTGCTGGCTAATAGCCTCCTGCTTATAAAGCTCCACATTGGCATCATATATCTGTTTTAAATGATTATATCTTTGTTCTAAGTCTTTTAGATTTCTTTTAGCGGTTTCAAATTCATTTTGGCTCTTTTTTAACCGTGATTTTTCAAGTTCTAACTGAACACGCGCTTTTTCAATTTGTGCATCTATTTCAGCGGTATCAATAACAGCTAATATCTGCCCTTCTTCTACCGTATCACCCTGCTCAACATTTATCTCCTTAATAATTCCTTGGACAGGGGCAAGGATGGTTTGCTCATTAGCCGCCTTAACAATACCGTTTACTTTTACATGATACTCGATATCTTCTCTGACCACCGCAGCAGTGGGCGTTGCCATAGTATTCTCGTCTTTGCTGCCTGCATTAATAAATGCAATAATGATTAAAACCAATATAATTCCGATAAAAATCGAGAGCTTCTTTCTCCTCTTGATAAAATCTCTTATTTTCCTTAACAGCTTCGTATTTAGAAGCCCTTTGACAAAATTCTTTACTTTACTGAATAATCTTTTCATCATTTTTCTCCATATCTATCGAAGTGTAGGCTCTGTACTATTATTCATAATACATCCACCAAAAAGTATAACCCTTAGATAAAATTTTGTCAATGTACACATAAAAGGGTCTCAGGTCTCTGGTGAAGTAATTAGTAATTAGTGATTAGTTGTTATGTGCCATGACATCGTGGAGTCTTTTAATGGTTAACTTGTTCCATAACATCGTGGAGTTTTAACTATCAATTTGTGTCATGACATCGT
>JAAYPU010000289.1 GCA_012519645.1 Clostridiales bacterium
AAATAACGGTATTGAACCAGTAGGCGTTGTAAAAGGTTACAGTGCCATTCCTGAAGTATCACAATTATTTATCGATGCAGGCTATAAAACAATTGGCGGCTCGAGATTAAATGAGATCATACGTTTAAAAACTTGTAATCTGAATGCTGAATATATGCTTTTAAGAATTCCTATGCATTGTGAAATACCAGAACTTGTTAAATACACTGATTCCAGCCTGAATTCAGAAATAGAGACTATAAAGATAATAAACGAGGAAGCAGAGAGACAAAATAAAATCCATGGTGTTATATTGATGGTTGATATGGGCGACTTGCGGGAAGGGTACTATGATAAAAACGAAGTCATTGAAGCAGCAATGGAAATCGAGTATAACCTAAAGAATATAAATTTGCTGGGAATCGGTACGAACCTCGGATGCTATGGATCTATCAAACCATCTGCAATGAATCTTGGAGACCTTTGCGAATTAGCTGAAAATATTGAAAGAAAAATAGGAAGAAAGTTGGAAGTGATTTCCGGCGGGGCAACCTCCACGCTGCCATTGCTGTTGAACACAGCACTGCCGAAACGAATCAATAATTTAAGAATAGGCGAAGGAATAGTGGTTGCAAAAGATCTTCCGGATATATGGGGAGTTTATATTCCTAATTTATATTCTGACACTATGGTTTTAAAAGTTCAAATCATAGAAATAAAACAAAAACCCAGCTATCCTATAGGAGAAATATTTGTCGATGCTTTTGGAAACAAACCTGAATATATTGATAAAGGAATCCGAAAAAGAGCAATAGTTGCATTAGGAAGTAAGGATGTGGGGGATATCAATAAGATCAAGCCCAGATCAAAAGGTATAGAAGTCATAGGCAGCAGCAGTGATCATTTAATATTGGATGTAGAAGAATATGAAGGTAAATTACAGGTTGGAGACATTTTGGAGTTTGATACTTATTATTCCGCCATGCTTTTCTTATGTTCAAGTGACTCTGTTAAAAAGGTCGTTCTTTAGCTAAAATAATGCAGTAAAAAAAATCTGGACTATATAGTATTATCGCCGTACAATGATATTAGCAAAATGTTGATATGCGTACGGTAAATTTTTTTTGGAGGTAAAAAAAATGAAAACGCTTATTCTTTATTGTTCTGATTATGGTTTTGCTGAAAAGTGCGGTCAAATTATAGCGGAGAAAACTGAAGATGCTGTCTGCATCAATTTTAAATCTAATGAAATGAAAGATTTGGATTTGAGTATTTTTGATATTATAATCATCGGAGCTTCCATACATGCAGGGAAAATAAGCAAAAAATTTAAAGAATATTTGATTTCCAATGAAAGTACGTTATTAAAAAAGAAAATAGCTATCTATATCTGCTGTATGGATAATGACAAAGCAGAAGAATATTTAAAAGCTGAAATACCTGAAAATATTTACGAACATGCCTTTTTCAAAGGACATTTAGGATATGCTTTAAGCTTTGAAAAGATGAATTTAATTATACGGACGATGATAAAAAACATTTCTCATCAGGATAAAAATGTAGAAGAGATAAAATACGATATCATAGATTCGTTAACGGAAAAATTAAAAGAATATTCCTTTTAAGATCAAATTATGGAAAGAAAAAATATGAAACCAAGTGATTGGAAATCAGCCAGGTTAGTTTATTTTACCGGAACAGGAGGTACAGGAAGGGCCGCTCTGTGCTTAATGAAATCACTTGAGAAGCGTGGCATTAAGGTCAACATAACAGAGCTTACCAGAGGTACATATAACTCAAGCAGCGATGCGGATCTATTGATCGTATTATTTCCGGTTCATGCGGCCAATGCTCCTTTACCGGTTTATGAATGGATCGAATCTGTTTCTGTTGTAAACAAAAAGCCCGCCGTCGTCATATCTGTTTCCGGAGGAGGCGAGATATCGCCGAATACAGCCTGCAGATCAGGCTGTATAAAACGTTTGGAAAAGAAAGGGTATGAGGTCATATATGAAAATATGCTGATTATGCCATCTAATTGGATCGTTCCAACACCAGATGGCATATCTGCAAGACTTTTAAAAATATTGCCCGTTAAAATCGATAGTATTCTAAATGATATTTTTTCAGGTATAAGGTATAGATCCAGCCCTAAATTTATTGATAGAATCCTTTCAAAAGTATTTGAGCTTGAAAAAATGGGAGCTAAGACTTTTGGTAGAAAGATTAACTCAAACTCCAATTGCACTGGATGCGGGTGGTGTGAAATAAATTGCCCGAGAGAAAATATAAAATTGATAAACGGCAGACCTGTTTTCGACATATATTGTGTAATGTGCTTAAGATGTATTTACTGCTGCCCTTATAACGCCTTAAAACCGGGCATGTTAAAATGTATTAGCATTGAAGACATAGAAAAACGAATGGAAGGCATTTTACCGCCGTCTGTAGACGAATCAGCCAAAGGATATTTGTGGAAAGGCGTCAGAGAATATCTGAAAGATTATGATATCCAATAGTTTTAAATAATAAACCGGAGTAGAGAATAAATGCACTATTTATTAAAGATAACAGAAAACCCCCGTTTACAAGAAGATATCAATAATACACGAACAAAAATTTCTCAGCTTCTCATTCAGAGTTCTGATAATATCAAGAGCGTTAATTTTTCAAGCATTTCAAATAACGATTTGAGGCTATTGTTTGATCTATACGATTTGTTGTTTTTTGACAACTGGTTTAAAGATAATTATAAAGGACAAATTTTATTTTCTTTATCTAAAAGAATGTCTCGCAGTGCAGGTTTAACTATTTGTCCAAGAAATATTAGTAAAATAAAGCAGGAAAATGTAATAATTGAAATCCGCATAGGAATCAACCTGATTTTTAATTATCATTCAACAGAAAGAATGAAAACGGTCAGCGGTATAACTACGAGCAGCAGCTTAGAAGCTTTAGAGCTGGTTTTTGAACATGAAATTTGCCACTTGATTGAATTCCTGCTTTATAAAAAATCCAGCTGTAAAAATAAAAGGTTTAAGAATATAGCTCACAATCTGTTTGGTCATACGGACAGCTATCATAAACTGCCGACAAATACAAAAATTGCCGTAGAGCAGCTTGGTTTTAAATTAGGTGATGAGGTTTCATTTAATTATAAAGGGAAAGAGAAAAGGGGGATCCTTTACAATATAAGAAAAAGAGCCATAATTTTTGTAATGGATAAAAACGGCGTTTACAGTGACAAAAATGGAATGAGATATACTAAATATTATGTACCTCTTAAATCACTTAAAGAATCAGAAGAATAAAATAATATTAAATTACAGCATTAATAAATTCAGCTGTAATTTTTTATTTTATATTGCCAAAGTTTTGGAATACTATTGAAGAATTAATAAGTTTTCTTGGCATTTTGGGTCAAAAGTCGACATTATCCGAGTAAGAACAATTGACACATAGGATATATTATAATAAGATATATACGTAAATTTATGATTATATTCGAGCTTATATCATAGACCTTTAAATTAAGAATAGGCAAAAAATATATAGAATAAAATATTTTTTGCAGAAATATATTTTAAAATAAAACATTTTGAAGAATAATGGAAAAATGATATAATATAATTTAAGATATATTGTCATTTTAGGGCGATCATGAGTATTTACATAGCTTAATCTTAACAACAAGGGAGGATAACGGATGGGAAAGGAAAATGCATCTAAACAAAATGCAAATGTTTCGGGTGTAACATCTGAAAAGGTATCTATGTATGATACTGCAAACAGCATAACTGATGCCAGCAAGAAAAAAACTCTATTTGAAAAGCTTGGATTAGTTGAGTCGATAGAGGAGGATGAAGGTACTTCTTCTAAGGCTAACCTGAATGCAAATGAAAAGACAAATTCAAGCAATGTAATTTCTATTTCAGAGAAAAACTTATTTAATCCTGAAGAAAAAAGAATTGAGAAGCTGTCTATTGATGAAATTTACACAATATATAGCTTATTGCCTCGGACATCAACAAATTCCGTGTATCTAATTGATAATTTTTTAAAGGCACTTCCATCCAATCTGCCAATTGAAATTAAAAGAGAATCTTTGAACAGCTTGCTTGAGGCTTCTCATATCAATCTTATTGATCTTGTTAATGATGGTAAAGAGCGGGTAGAAACATTAAACCAATATTTAGAGAATTTTACTTTGGATTTGAATGAAATCATTAATGACAACGAAAGAGAAATTGCAGCTCTAAAAGAGAAAATTGCACATCATACCAGCATAATAGAAGAACGAAGCCGTACTCTCGAAGAACAAAAAGCTATCGTTAAGTTTGAAGTACAAAAAATTTCTTCTATTATAGATTTTGTAAGAAGTAAAGATATATAGTCGGGAGCATATGACATACAAAGGCTATAGACTCAGTAAAAGGGGAAAAATAGTTTTCTCTTTTATCATTATTCTTATAATTGCAATTTTCTTTTATTTGCTAATGTCTAAGCTAAATGATAATGTAAATGCAGATACCCCAGACAATATACAGACCGGTAACCATCAACAAGAACCAGAAGAACCTAAAGAACCAATAACTGGATCTCCTGAAAATGTGGAGAAAAAGGATGTTATTTTAGAGGAAGGTATGCTTTCCTTGTATTTCCAACCCGGATCCGCCTTATTAACTATAGAATCGCAAAGTGCATTAGATATGTTTGTCAAAATGGAAAATCTTATTAAAACTCGTACCATACGAATTGAAGGTAATTGTGCTACTCTCAAAAGAAGCTTATCGGAAGCTGAAAAGCAGGCAAATATGGAATTTGCCTTAAAACGTGCTGAAGCAGTAGCTGAATATCTGCATTCTAAAGGTTTGTCAAATGAATCTTTAGAAATCGTATCAAATGGTTCTGATAAATCCACAAATAACCGCTCTTGGTTTGACAGAAGATTAAACAGAAGAGTAGATATATTTTTCCAAGTGGAAATAGATACAATTTAAATTTTACATATTAAAAAAGATGACCATCGGTTGTCATCTTTTTTTTATGATAAAGTATAATTATTTGCGTTTGCAGCACTTATTTAATTCTTAATTCATAATTCATAATTTAAGTGAATTTCATAAATGAAATTCACTTATTGTATTTTATCTTTAAGAAATGGTACATATTTAAAATCTTCACTATTAATATGCTTAAAAATCCATTGAGCAACTGTACGAAGCAAATTATTTAAGAACTCTTCCTGATCCATTTTAATATCATCCATGTCAACCTTATTCAAATAATCTACAAATTTGTCGTGCTCCGACAGATGATGATCCAAATCGGGATAATTAAATTTATGAAAAAGTTCCTTTTCGGTATTAAAATGATAAATAGTATAATCTCTTAGCTCATGAAGCAATTCTTCGGTTTTGTGTAGTGTACTTTGGTCTAAATATGTATTTAATAATACTTCTATTTCTTCTCCGATTTCAAAAAGTCTTTGATGCTGGCTATCGATTGTTTTAATACCGGTAGCAAATGATTCGTTCCATTTAAACATAAATTCATCCTCCTGTGATATTTTTAACTATTATATCAATTTTTTTACCCTTTTGCATCCGGTTTTAAACAATAATTGAGCCGTCAGAAGAGAACTGATGGCTCAATTATTGAAAGAGCTTTATTTTTCATTTGTATCTACAAAGTCTTTGGCGTTTTCAACCTGCATATCACTTGGTTTTGATACCTTAGATTCAGGATAAAGGGATTCAATATTTGCCCAAGCTGCGGTTTCATGGCTTTCAATCGGTTTAGCCATGTCTTTTTGTTTTGTTTTATTGTCCATTTTTGTCACCTGCTTTTATTTATTTAAATAACGATCAAATCTGGATTCAGACCAAATACCCGCATCATTGTTATTGACTATTTGAGATAAATCAGCATCATCAATATAGCTTTTATTCAAATTTTTTTTAGTCTGGATCAAATTATCATTAGTAATCATTTCTTCCATAATAACCTTCCTTTTTGAAAAATCCTAAGTTACATTCTTATTTAGATTTTTTTTTCCTGCTTCTTTATCTTCAATATCTAAATCTCTATTTTTAGCTTCCCAAGTATATTTGTGCACAGATTCCAAATCTGTCCAAACTCCTGTAGTTGCATCATGAATCACCGGATTTTGCTTTTCTGATTTCATTATTCATTTCTCCTTTCTTTTAGTCTAACAATATTATTTGTACTTGATTTTTTATTATACTTTGTGAATTTTGGCTATTATGAATACTAAACCTTTAAATATGATTGAAACTAATGTAAAATAATAATATATTTTGTACCTCGGAGGAAAATAATGGAAAATTTAACACCCATGATGAAGCAATATTTAGAAATAAAAAATAAGCACAAAGATTGTATTCTTTTTTTCAGACTGGGCGATTTCTATGAAATGTTTTTTGAAGATGCCATTACAGCATCTAAAGAGTTAGAGATTACTTTGACCGGCAGAGATTGCGGTCAGGAAGAGAGAGCTCCGATGTGCGGTGTTCCGCATCATTCTGCGGATAATTACATATCCAAATTGATAAATAAAGGTTATAAAGTAGCTATATGTGAACAAGTTGAAGACCCTGCACTGGCGAAAGGCATAGTGAAAAGAGATGTGGTAAGGATAATAACTCCGGGGACTGTAGTAAATCCCAATATGCTGAGTGAGAAAGAAAACAATTATCTTCTTTCTATTTTTGCGGATGAAAACCGGGCGGGTTTGGCATATACGGATATATCCACCGGAGAGCTAAAAGCAACAGAGATTTCAGATAAATCATATTTGACTAAGCTTTTAAATGAAATAGTTAAGATCAAGCCTACTGAAATAATAATAAACAGTTATTTAGATGATGCAAAAATTCTCGAAGAAATAAAATATAATGCTTTTATCAATGCAATAGAAGACTGGTACTTCAAAGAAGAATTTACTGTTGATATAATAATGAATTACTTTAATATAAAAGCTTTGAAGGGATTAGGACTGGACGAAAAGCCTTATGCTGCAAAATCTTTAGGAGCATTGCTTCTTTATTTGTCAGAAACGCAGAAGGATAATTTTTCTCATTTGAGTAAAGTTAAAATTTATGATGTGGAAGCTCATATGTCTCTAGACAAGGCGACTCTGAAGAATTTAGAATTGATAGAAACCGTATTTGATAAGCGCGTTCAAGGTTCTCTGTTAGGTGTTTTAGATAAAACCTCTACGGCAATGGGAGGTAGAAAGCTTAAACAATGGATTAAAGAACCATTGAATACTTTAAAAGATATAGAATCAAGATTGGATGCCGTTGAAGCATTGCTGCAGGATCTGTTGATCAGAAATAATATAAAAGAAGCCTTAAAAAAGGTATACGATTTAGAACGTCTGGGAGGCCGTATTTCTTGCGGTACTGCAAACGCCAGAGATTTTATTGCCCTGAAAAATTCAATAGAAGTATTGCCTGAAATCAAAAGCGATTTATCCGTACTATCAACTGATTTATTAAAAAATATTTATAGCAACATTGATACTCTCGATGAAATATACAGAATGATATCTGATGCAATCATTGATGACCCTCCTTATACCATTAAAGAAGGCGGGCTGATAAAACCGGGGTTCAATGCCGAACTGGATAACATAAAAACTTCAATAGCTCACGGTCATCAATGGATTGCTGATCTTGAGAATTCCGAAAAAGAAAGAACAGGCATCAAATCACTTAAAGTGGGCTTTAACAAGGTCTTTGGTTATTATATCGAAGTCACAAAATCCTATTATAATATGGTGCCTGAAAACTATATACGCAAACAAACCTTGGCGAACTGTGAAAGATATATAACGCCTGAGCTTAAGGAAGTAGAATCAATAGTATTAAATGCAGAAACT
>JAAYPU010000024.1 GCA_012519645.1 Clostridiales bacterium
AAGGAAAATAGCTGTCATAGGAGATTTTTCTGTGTATTCAAGCAAGAGCTTGAAAGATTTCATTTATGAATGCAATAAAGGTAAGGATATATTCTTTTTGCCTGATGAAAAACAAGCTGTTGAAAAATTAATTGTGATTTAATCATATAGATTAACAGCATTATCCTTTGCTTATTGGGAAACAAATGTATAATGTGCTATAAAGAGCATAGTATGAAAGGCAGGTTTGAGAGATGAAAAGAAGAATGTCATATTTGTTTTTAACTTTAGTATTGGTGATAGCAATAACAGTTGAAGCTTATGGGGTTCAAAAAGGAAATGAGGTGAGTGTTATATTGCCTGAGTTTAAGGTAACCCTCAATGGGGAAGAGGTGAATAACAGTTATAGTAAGTATCCTTTGCTCGTTTATAAGGATATCACCTATTTCCCAATGACATATAATGACTGCCGATTTCTGGGACTGGAATCATACTGGCGAGGAAATAAGGAAGGCTTGTTTATTGAAGCCACAGATGTAACTGCCGCATATATGCCATATAAAACATCTGTTCAAAATAAGCGCTATCAAACTGCGGTAATACCTGATTTCCCTATTACGGTAAATGGAAAATCTGTTGATAATCAAAAGGAAGAATATCCTTTGCTTTCTTTTCGCGATATAACTTATTTCCCAATGACCTGGAATTTCTGCTTCAATGAATTTGGCTGGGGATATTCCTTTGATGTTAAAAACGGACTGGTAATCAATTCGGATAATATAAGGCTGCTACAGAAAAATCTTCCGGCAGACCGGGCCAAAAATGGCGACGGCTCCCTGAAAAACAATGTAGCAGTAACCAGTACCTTTGTTTATTATGAAGATGCTAAAGGTCAGATCATACAAGCTCCTTTATCCAATATTTCAAACACAAAAGTAGTATATCAGCTTCCGGTATGGACATATGGAGACGGGAAAATTCCGGTTTCTGCTAATCTTTATGCTGAAGACAATCAGGCTTTTTTAGCTTATAATCAGGGAGGTGCCACTATGGGAACAGAGTATCTGTTCAGGCTTAATGATGACGGCACTACCACCTTGCTTAATAATACCAGACTGATTATTAAAAAGTTCGGAGATATAGACATTAAATATTGGGCCGGACCTGCTCCTGGTCCCGGGGAACTGTTTATCAAAGAAGAAGATGATGATGAATGGCATTTATTAGGAAATCCGAACCTGCTTTATGGCTGGGCATGGAAGGTTAGTGAAAACAATAGTGGCGGGGGTTCTTCCAGAGATGTATATTTGGTTGATGATGATCTTTATATTCTTGGTTTTGATTTCAGTGTTGAAAATACAAGCACTACCGGAATATATAAAGTGAATATCAATACCAATGAAACAGTTCGCATCGGTGAAAGGGAAGTGACAGCATTTATAATTGAAGGGGATTACATCTATTATGCAAGTGAAGGCAGCATTTATCGCTATTCTTTGCTTGACTGCACTGAAGAATTGCTTGAAGAGTTGTCAAAGGCACCAAATATGATCAAGAAACTTATAGTTTTAAACGGCAATATTTATTGGCAGGATGAGCTGAATAAAAAACTCTATAACCTGAATGGAGAGGACTTAAACCCCGGTGCAGAGCTTGATGGAATGAAGCTCTGCGGAGATAATAAAGAATATCTGGTTTGTACTTTCAAAGAAACCTCTGATTCAAAATATAGAATCATGATTTTCGACAATAATGGAGATGTTGTATTTAAAACCTCGGATTATACTAATTTATCCAATATTTATATAACCGAAAACATGCTTTATTTTTATAATATTACTTCAGGAACTGTATGTATAGGTGAGCTTGATTAGATATTTGCCTATATAGCAGACCAGGATACCAAGCTGTCAATTATAAAGAAGTAAATATAAATTCGATATTTTTTGTGTTAAAAGAGTCGAGCATAGTTTATGAATCCTTTGTATTATTAAATAAATGAAAGGAGGAAAGTGATGCTAAGCGAATTAAACCGTGTAATTGATTTTATTGAAGAGCATTTAACAGATGATTTGTCGCTTGAAGCAATTTCTGACTATGCCGGCGTATCTGATTATCATTTCAGAAAGATATTCTTCTACCTTTCAGGTATGACACTGAGTGAATATATAAAGAATAGAAGATTATCGGAAGCCGGCATGGATCTATTACATGGACGAAAGGTAACAGACGTATATTTAAAATACGGATACGAATCGATGGATGGTTTTACCCGTGCGTTTAAAAAATGGAGCGGCATTTTGCCGTCGGACGTAAGTAAAAAAGGAATCAGCAAAACCTTTCCTAAGCTTTCATTTATAATTAAAGTCAAAGGAGGAACCAATATGGAATTTAGAATCGAAGAGAAACCCGCATTTAATTTGGTTGGAGTGAGCAGACGCGTTCCTATGCAATTTGAAGGTATAAATATGGAGATAGTCAAGCTTGCGGAAAGCATTACTGAGGAACAAAGAAGGGAAATGCATACTCTTCAGAATATTGAACCTTATGAAGTCGTCAATGCTTCGTATGAAGCAGATGCTAACTTTTTGAAAGAAGAAGGATATTTAACACACCTTATAGGTGTTTTATCTACTAAAGATGAAGTAAGCGACTCTTTGGAGAAGGTACCTGTCAATGCCTGTACTTGGGCAGTTTTTCCTAATGAAGGCCCGTTTCCTAATACATTGCAGGATACGATGGCAAGGGTGTACTCAGAATGGCTCCCGTCTTCAGATTATGAAGTTATCAATGCTCCTTCGTTCTCTTTTACCAAGATGGACAAAGAAAAGAAAGATTACGCTTATTGTGAGGTCTGGATTCCTGTCAGAAGAAAATAGCATATAACGGATATTGCATGACTGAAATAAAAAGAAAAGGAGCAATAATTCATTGCTCCTTTTTATCAAAACTATATTATAAGTTTTTTATAAATGATAATCACCGGCTGCTTCCGGCTGATATAATATATCTTCAACTTTCAGCTTGATTGTTCCTGCAGGTACTTCCCAATCAATTATATCTCCTTTGCGGAACCCAAGCATTGCCGTACCTATTGGCGCTAAAACAGATATTTTATTTTCAATCAAATCTGCATCATTTGGATAAACCAGTGTGTAGATAGTTTCTTCTCCGGAGTCTAATTCCTTCAATAGTACTTTAGAATTCATTGTAATAGAGTCAGGCGGTATTTTTTCTGAGGGTACAATTCTGGCACGTTTAAGTTCGAACTCTAAGGTTTTTAAAGATTCTCTATTCTTGTCAGAGCCAAACTCTCTTTCTTTGCTGATTAATTTAAGAAGAAGATCATGATCTTTAGCTGTAATAATAATTTCTCTAGACATTTTATCATACCCTTTCTATGAATAAATAAATATAGAGCGACTATCATAAATAATAGTCGCATGAATACATAGCATTCAATTTCGCAGAAGTATGTATGCATATAATTATATGATATATTTCCAAAAAAGTAAATGATTAAAAGTATATTAAAGAAGTTTGAGATATAAACATAAAAAAAAGGAAATTATAAATATTTGTAGAAATTAACTTAGAATATATAAAAATGGGTATAAATCAAATATAATATCAATAAAAAATTAATATTAGAGGTTTCTTTATGAGATTAAGAGAAGATTTAGAACAATATGAAATACAGCATCTTTCTGAATTTGCATGTAAATCAGCGTATTCCAGAGGCCGAAGGAAAGACGAAGAAAAATGTGATTTAAGAACGGTCTTTCAAAGGGATCGTGACAGAATAATACATTCTAAAGCTTTCAGACGTTTAATGCATAAAACTCAGGTTTTTTTGGCACCTGAAGGAGACCATTTTCGTACACGGCTTACTCATACATTAGAAGTTTCACAGATATCTCGGACTATTGCGAGAGCATTAGGTCTTAATGAAGACTTAACAGAAGCCATTGCTATGGGGCATGATTTAGGACATACTCCTTTCGGACATAGTGGCGAAAGATATCTTGATGCCATATATCCAAAAGGTTTTAAACATAATGAGCAAAGCTTACGTGTTGTAGATTACTTGGAAAAAAGACAAAATACATATGGAATGAATCTTACTGAAGAGGTTCGTGATGGAATATTAAATCATACGGGTGATGCAGCTCCTTTCACATTGGAAGGACAAGTTGTGAAATTCAGTGACCGTATTGCTTATATCAACCATGATATCGACGATGCCATCCGTGCAGGGATTATTAAAGAAACGGATTTGCCAAAGGACTGTATTCAGGTGCTGGGGAAAACCCATCGCGAAAGAATCAATAATCTTGTTGTGGACATTGTAAAAAACAGTGAAGGTCAGCCAAAAATCATTATGAGTGATAATATGTTATATCATAGTAACAAATTGAGAGCTTATATGTTTGAAAACGTATATTACAGCAACATTGTAAAAAAAGATGAAGAAATGGATAAAATACAAAATATTATTGAAAAATTATACTTTTATTACAAGAAGAATCCTGAAAAATTACCCCAAGAATACTATCCAATGATAGACGAGTGGGGCATCGATGAAATCGTAAAAGATCAAATCGCTGGTATGACTGACAGATATGCTATTAATATATATACGCAGTTATTTATACCTCAAGGATGGAAATAAAATAGGAAAAATTTTTACAAAAAAAGAAGGAATAATGGATAATATGTCGAAATTAAATACATTGAAAAAAGCAATGGTGATTAATAGATGAGTATCGTTTTAAAAGAGGAGATAATTGATGAAATAAAAGCAAGAGCGAGTATTGTTGATATCGTTGGCAGATACGTTAATATCAAGCGAGCAGGCGTCAATTATAAAGGTCTTTGCCCTTTTCATAGTGAAAATACTCCATCCTTTGTTGTATCAGAAGATAAGCAAATATTTACTTGTTTTGGCTGTGGTGCTACAGGGGATGTTATTGAATTTGTGAAGAAAATAGAAAATATTGATTTTGTTGATGCAATAGAAAAACTTGCAAAGGATTGTGGAATAGAATTAAAAGGTCACACTAATTCTGTTAGTGAGAAAAGGAAAGAACAATTATACAAACTGAATAGAGAGGCAGCATTATTTTTTTATAACCAATTTAATAAGCCTCAAAACCCGGGAATTAAATATATGCGTGCCCGCGGCATAAATGATGCAACTCTTAAAAGATTTGGAATAGGGTATGCTGATGATTCATGGGATAGCTTGTATAAATTCTTTAAGAGTAAAGGCATTGATGAAAAGGTTCTTTTAGACTTAGGTTTATTATCTTTTAGTAAAGACAAGTATTTTGATAAGTTTCGCAACAGGGTGATGTTTCCCATCATTAATACTCGAGGTAAGGTAATAGGCTTCGGTGGACGAGCTATTGACGATCAATCGCTTCCTAAATATCTAAATTCTCCAGAATCATTAATCTTTCAAAAAAAAAATAATCTATATGGGCTGAATTTATCAAGGCAGGAAATCCAGAAACTTGATGCGGTTATTTTAGTAGAAGGCTATATGGATGTCATTTCTTTGTATCAACAAGGTGTTAGAAATATTGCGGCATCTCTTGGCACAGCTTTAACAATCCAACAGGCACAAATGTTAAAACGATATACTGAAAACGTCATAATAGCTTATGATTCTGATGAAGCCGGTAAGGCTGCTTCGTTGCGAGCCATGGATATCTTATATGAGGCCGGATGTAAGGTGAAAATTTTACAAATGAAAGGCTTCAAAGATCCAGATGAATATATTAAAGCAAATGGAAAGCAAGCTTTTATCATGCTGATTCAAAATGCCATACCTATAATAGAATATAAGTTAATGCTGTTAAAAAAGGGCTTTAACTTTAATTCTACAGAAGACAAAGTAAGATATGTTCAAAAAGCGGCTGATATTCTAAGTAAGCTTAGAAGCGAAATAGAGATTGATGCATATATTAAAAAAATAGCCGCTGAAACTAAAATTTCTGAAAATGCTATTAAAATAGAAATTCTTGGTAATAATAAAGATATTCATACCAGG
>JAAYPU010000290.1 GCA_012519645.1 Clostridiales bacterium
TGAAAAATGTGAACGAATATTCATTAGTGTACAGATGCACGGATATGTGATAAAGGATTTAAATGGGAAAGAAATAACCGATTATATCTCATGGCAAGATAGGAGGGCTTCCTTAACACCTATAACACTTCATCTTCCTTCGGTAAGCGGCACTGCGGTAAAAGAGAATCTACCGCGTGCGGGGGTTGAGGCAATGGTTAAAACAAGCGAGGAATTTAATAATATAAAAAAGGAATTTTTTACTTTAGGATCTTATATTGTTTATAAAATTACGGGGATTAATTCAACACATATAACAGACGCTGCTGCAAGCGGTTATTATAATGCATTTACTTGTGAAACGTTAAATTCAGCTAATATTTTACTTCCATATGCAACAAAGGATTTCGTATGCTTAGGAAAATATAAAGGAATGGAAATATTTTCTCCCGTAGGCGATCAGCAGGCGGCAGTTTTGGGTAGCGAAGCAGGCGAAAGAGATTACATTATAAATCTTGGTACTGCGGGACAAATGTGCTGCATAAGCAAAGATTTTGTCGGTGATGATTTTGAAAGCAGACAATATTTCGGTGGGATTACGCTGGGTACTGTTACTGAACTTACTGCAGGCAAGAAAATGCGTGAAGGTGGTGACTGAGGTGGATTATTCTATGCGGATTATAGCAGCGCAGTAAGGAGATTGCCTTTGAGAAGCCGTATAATTGTCATAGGCGGCGCAGTAAAATATTACAGAAATGAAATTGATAATGAATTAGCAAAAATGAAATTGCCTGTTATCTACAAGCAGGATACGGATGCGCTTGAAGGACTTAAAAAACTTATGGAGAAATATGTATGATTTACAAGGGAATTATGTTGTCGGAAGTGCCTTTTGGCAATCTGCCTATTATGATGAAAAATGCAGGTTTTGATTTTTTTATCATCGACTGTGAACACAGCGGTTTTGATTATAAGGACATAGCTCGCATGATTATTACATCAAAATTATGCGGAATAAAAGCATACATTAGACTTCCCGATAATTCACGCCGAGATATAACAAGATTCTTGGACATGGGGGCAGACGGCCTGTTATTGCCGATGACGAATATTCTGGATGATATACGTCAAGTGGTAAAGTATGCTAAATATGATCCAAAAGGCAAGCGAGGCATATCCGTATTTCGTGCACATACTTTTTATAACCCTCCTAATATGATTGAATATATGGCTAGAGCAAATGAAAACGTTAAGGTATTTGCCCAGATTGAGACAAAAGAAGGTCTTAATAATCTTGATGAAATCATAAGCTGCGATGGAGTTGACGGTATTTTTATAGGGCCAAATGATTTGGCTTGCGATCTAAAATGCTTGAATGAGCCGACTTCTACATTGATACTTAACGCAATTTCAAATGCGGTACAAAAATCAAAAGAGTATAAAAAATTATGTGGAATTATTTCTTCAAATACCGAATTGCTAAAATATTCTAAAGCGCAAGGAATGTCAGCTTTTTGCGTAGGAAGTGAGTTATCAATTCTTATTCAAGGATTACAAAGCACATCCCATAAAATTGATAATCTTTAACAGTTTAAGCGAGATAAATTATCAGGAATATGATAGAATGCAATATTAAA
>JAAYPU010000291.1 GCA_012519645.1 Clostridiales bacterium
ATTTCTTTCAGATAGTCTTTCACACTATCCATATCTTCCCTCATTTGCATGCCTGATTTTTCCCGTTCACTTTTTTGTATTTCCTGAAGAATGGAATAGATGTCTTCTATCTTGATTTTTTCTTCCAAATCAGAATTATAGTTTTCAATAAGAGGCTTCATCAAAAGCGCCATATCTCTCTGTGAAATAATGCCCTTCATATGGTATATCATAATTAAGAAAATCAAATGGTCCTTTGAATATTTTTTGTTTACAGGTTTAGGAATAATATTGCTTTTAGTGTAATTATTGATCATCGTTTTGGTCAGAATTTTATCTTTTTCATTTCTTTTATATGTAGACAGTTTTTCGTCCATAAAAGTAGTAACTTGATCCATATATAAATCTAAGTCTGGCATATCCAACAGCCGAATTTGTCCATTTCTGGTCAATTCCTCAACAGTCTTCTTTACGAAACCCTCGTATCTCATACAATCTTTCCTTTCATATTTTAGTTAACTACATTATATAGTTTTTAAAACCATATGTCAAATAGTTCAGTATTTATAAATTACTATTATCAATTATTTCCTCTTCCAATTCTTTTAAAACATCTGTCATTATTTTTCCAATCAAATCTTTGATTTCTTCCCTATCTTGGATATTTATCCTATCTGTATTATCCACAAAAATATCATGTATAAACTTAGTATTTATTGATTTAAAAAAGATGTCACAAGTCATTTTTAATCCATCGAACTGCCTTTTATATGAATTCCCCCCGCATGCAATCGCGATCCCTATACGTTTCTTCTTTGGATCAATAATAGGGTCTTTTAGTACGTACTTGCTGCTCCAATACATTTGACATCGATCTATGACCGACTTTGCATACGCGGACACATTGCCAAAGTACAGGGGCGACGCTAAAATAATAATATCAGCAGTTTCTATATGTTCATAAATTTCCGCCATTTCATCTTTAATAGAACATCCTTTTTTAATTTCACAGAAACCGCAAGCATTGCATGGCGAAATGTTTTTTTCCCTAAGATATATTTTAGTGACTTTAAGGTCTTTGATTTTTGATTTCATTTTCTTTGTTAACATATCAGATAAAATATCAGTGCTTTTATTTGCCCTCGGGCTGCCCTGTAAAACAAGCGCTTTCATTATCACTTCGCCTCTTTCTTATTTTAAGTATTTATATTTTCTCCGTTTTTTTGTTGTTTCATTGATTATTTTCTGAAAAATATATAAACTAACTATATTATACTATTGTTGAGCCACAGTTAAACAATTGTTGAAATTATACATTATATAAAATCGGGAGGCACACATGCCGAAACTTGAACTTATAGCTACTGCAACCTTCGGTTTGGAAGCAGTAATAAAAAGAGAAATTGAAAATCTGGGATACAAAATATTAAAAGTAGAGGACAGCAAAATGACTTATTTAGGGGATGAATCTGCTATAGTCAGATCTAATCTTTGGCTCCGCTGTGCAGACAGGGTTTTATTGAAAATGGGTGAATTTCCGGTATATTCATTTGAAGAGCTTTATCAGCAGACAAAAGCACTGCCTTGGGAAGAATGGATACCTTTAGACGGTAAGTTTACGGTAAATGGCTCCTCAGTAAAATCTAAATTATATAGCGTACCTGACTGCCAATCCATAGTCAAGAAAGCCATCGTGGATCGTTTGAAGGAATTCTATCAATGTGAGTGGTTTTCGGAAACGGGAGCTGAATTCACTACAAAGGTTACAATACTAAAGGATATTGCAACATTAACTATAGATACCAGCGGTCCGGGCCTCCATAAACGCGGTTATCGTGTAAAGGATGTTTTTGCTCCTATAAAAGAAACTCTTGCATCTGCTCTGGTACAATTAAGCTTTTGGAAACCCGATCGTATATTGGTAGATCCCTTTTGCGGTTCAGGTACTATCCCTATTGAGGCTGCAATGCTCGCTAAAAAAATTGCTCCGGGCCTCAACAGAAAATTTGCTTCTGAAGAATGGCCGGGCATTCCAGCTGAATTATGGAAGAAATTTCGCAAAGAAGCCTATGACAGTATAGACTACAATTTATCTCTGCAAATCATTGCTTCAGATATTGATTCAAAAGCTATAGCCGCCGCAAAGGAAAATGCGCTGGAGGCAGGTGTGGACGACTGTATTGAATTTAAGGTGATGCCGGTTTCTGAATTAAAAATAACACAGCCTTACGGCATTATAATCTGTAATCCTCCATATGGTGAAAGAATAGGCGAAAAAGAAAATCTCAATTTGATATATCAGGATTTAAAAAATCTTCTTCAAAATGAAAAAACCTGGTCACTTTATCTGATTACTTCAGATAAAAATTTTGAAACGGTTTTTTCTCAAAAGCCTGCAGACAGACGCAGAAAATTATATAACGGAAGAATCGAAGTAACATATTACCAATACTTTGGAGAAAAGCCGGCTAAAACCGAGAAGAACTATTAAACCATATTATATGAAACCACATAGAACTCAAAGGACGGATTGAAAAGATGCATTTGCAAGGTATTGCAAATGCTTCATTCATTCTTAATTCATAATTCATAATTCTTAATTTATATAATTATTGTGCCCTTTGTGCACTTCGTGGTTTTGAAAGGAGAAATACAAATGTACAAATTAGTCGTTTCAGACATGGATGGTACTTTGTTAATGAATCATAGAAAAATTTCTGAGTATAATAAAAAAGTTATAAAAGAGATCATAAAAAAGGGAGTCATATTTGTATTGGCAACCGGCAGACTTTACAGCTCCGCACGTATTTATGCAAAACAATTAGAATTAAACACACCAATTATTGCGTGTAATGGCGGTATTATCAGAAATTCTTTGGATAAAAAAATACTTTTTGATGCCCCGATAGAAAAAACCTCATGTGTCCAAGTATTTGATCTCCTGAAATCCACTGATACTTATTTTCATTTTTATGGTGCCGACACCTTTTATACAGAGAAGGTAAGAAACGAATCCTTCAGGTACTCTAAATGGAATGCGACTCTTCCCGAAGAAGATAAAATAGATATACAGGAAATAGATGATGTATATGAAGTATTCGAAAAGGATAATGTATATAAAATACTGATCCACCTTGACAAGAATTTACGTAAGAACTTTTATGTAAATGAATTAAACAAAATTTCCAATATAACTATTACAAGCTCATGGCATGATAACCTTGAAATATGCGGAAAAAACGTCAATAAAGGAAATGCCGTCAAAAGATTCTCTCAACAGTTGAATATCCTGCCTCATGAAATAATCTGTATAGGAGATAATCTAAATGATTTAAGCATGATCGAGTATGCGGGTCTGGGAATTGCAATGGACAATGCAGAAGAAGAAGTTAAGAAAGCTGCAGATTATATTGCCCCGGCTCACGATGCAGATGGGGTAGGAAAGGTGTTGGAAAAATTTATACTTTCTGTTTGATCCTATAAACTTAACGCCTCCTATCTTTCCATCCGGACTATAAAACTTTTATCAACTCATATACATATAAAATGATTTGTAATTTTTCCCATTTGTATTTTAAATGTATTGTTTTTTTGATATACTTATAGAAATATAAGGTGTAAATATTTCCTCGAAGGGTGATTCATATGTTCGGAATAGATGCACTATTAATGGGATTAGAAAACAATATAACTTATAAGATCATCAATGTTGAAAATTTAAAAAAGGTAGAAGGGGTATTATTATTAGATAAGGATACCCCTCTTGATCATAAACATATCTATATAGGTACAGCAGAGGATACCTTGCATGCACTTTCACGAAATGAAAAAAACACCGAACCTCTTACTATTTTTGTTGCAGGTAAGGTTCCAGAGGATTTTGAAATTAAGCTTAACGATAACATAAACTTAATTATTACATCCCTTTCTCTTACAAACCTTCATAACCAGTTATACACAAATTTAAGAGTACGAAAAAACTGGGAAATTGAGCTAAATAAAGTTACTCCCAAGCCATCTAATATTTTTTCACTTTTACAAACTGCAGTTATTATTACAAAAGGATCCTTTTATCTTTTCGATCCTTCATTAAACATGATAGAAATGTGCACGTCAGAGAATCAAATGGCCAAGCTTACGGAGCAAATGTGTGACAGAAGATATTTAGGTCGTGCGGCACAATTAAAAAACTTTAATTATGTTTTACCTGAAGATACGGAGTATAAATGGTATTCCGAAACCTATAAAACCGAATATAAGATGCATCCTATTAATAAGAACGGTGTGCTTGTCGGATACCTATTAGCTACATCTAATGCACCTACTGCCATGTTCCAAGAATTTGTTCAGCTTTTATTATTACATTTAGTTAAATTCTTTGGAAATACGAAAGAACAAAATGTATCCGAAAACAAAAATTTTAATAAGTTTCTTGATAATTTATTTTTAGTATCGAATACAGAAACGGATTCCGAATCGGATTCCGTCGTAGAAGATAATATAAACCAGCTGCTAAAACAGTTGCCTTTTAAACCCCTTAAATATATACGTTTTATTGTAACTTCTTTTAGCGACATGTCCCGCTTTGCTTCTCGTATAATTATTGACTTAGAAAAATTATTTCCTAATACGAATATTACCAGCTATGATGGCGGGATTGTTATTATGCTTTCTTTTCCTGATTATGTTACAGATCCAAAATTCGATCATGATGCATTTAATAAAATTTTAGAAAAATATAATGGATATGCAGTAATAAGTAATGCTGCCAGATTGTCCAGCGGCTTTAGAACAGAATATATACAAAGCAAAGAAATACTACATATGCTGCCAAAGCTTAAATTTGATTATGAAAAACGATATGTATATCTCAAGAGATACCTTAATTATTGCTTGATACATATAAGTGCAACATACCTGTCAGAACACTATGGTCATGATAAAATGATCTACTTCTGTCATCCTGAAGTCGTAGACCTCATGCGTTATGACAAAAAAAATAATAGTGATTTTGGTGAATTTTTATTTACTTTTATTCTAAATGATTGCAGTATGGCCCAAACGGCTAAGGAATTAAATATACACCGAAATACCGTACTCTATAAATTAAACAAAATCAAGGAACTAATCAATATAGACTTGAATGACAGCATGGAAAAAGCAAGTATTCTTTATTCCTGCCAAATTTTAAGATATGTTACAAAATTCCAGAACTATGGACTTGATATATAGCGATCTTACTTTTGCAACACTTTAAAAAAATTATATCGATTATTAATTTGGGGAAATTTCAATTATGAAATTTCC
>JAAYPU010000292.1 GCA_012519645.1 Clostridiales bacterium
AATATAGTTTATTTTTCCGCCTGCCAATATCATAGCTAATTCCAGTTCCGATAAATTTGTTTTTGCTGTATATTTTTTGTTTTTTGTTTTATTTTCAATAGTCACTGTGCCGCTTTTCACTTGTTCGATGGCATTATTAATAGCCAGTTCATCAAGCAGGTCTATGGTGTCATAATCTGCCGGATTTTCAAAAACTAATGGAATAATACCGCTGTTTATGAGGTTGGAACGATGTATTCTTGCAAAGGATTTGGCAAGAATGAATTTGATCCCCAAATGGAGAGGCACTAATGCTGCATGCTCTCTGCTGGAGCCCTGTCCATAGTTGTCTCCGCCTACTATTATGCCTCCGCCGTTATCCCTGCATCTTTCCGGGAACTTCTCGTCAATACCGCTGAAACAGTAGTCAGACAAGAAAGGTATGTTGGATCTGTAAGGCAGCAGCTTTGCGTTTGATGGCATAATATCGTCCGTTGTTATATTGTCTCCTGTCTTAAGAACCACTTTTCCTCCGACATGATTTGAAAGGGGCTTGTTAAGTGGGAATGGCTTAATGTTTGGTCCCATTTCAACAGGTATTTCACTTTTTCTTCTGTTATCCGGATAGATGACAAAATTATCATTGTATTCAAAGGATGTATCTTCGATGACAGGAAGGTTTCCCATGGAACGTCCGTCCGTTAAAACGCCGGTGACAGCAGAAATTGCAGCTGTTTCGGGACTGACAAGATAAACGTCCGCATCCATAGTTCCGCTTCTGCCTTTAAAGTTTCGGTTAAAGGTCCTTAAAGATACTGCTCCGGATTTTGGAGCTTGTCCCATACCAATACATGGGCCGCATGCATTTTCAATAATTCTTGCACCCGCATTGATCATTTTTGCCAAAGCGCCGTTTTCTGCAAGCTTGCTGAGTATTTTACTGGATCCCGGTGATATGACCAGACTCACATCCGGATGGACCTTTTTACCGTCCAAAATAGCAGCTACTTTCATTAAATCAGTATAAGACGAATTTGTACAGCTTCCGATTGCGACCTGATCAACTTTTATAGCACCGATTTTGCTGACGGCTTCTACATTATCAGGGCTATGAGGCATTGCTGCCAATGGTTCCAATTCGGAAAGATTGACCTCAAGGACTTCATCATAGTATGCATCGCTGTCTGCTGAAAATTCTGCATAATCATTTCCGCGGCCTTGCATTTCAAGATATTTTTTTGTATTTTCATCGCTCGGGAAGATGGATGTGGTAGCGCCTAACTCAGCACCCATATTAGTTATGGTAGCTCTGTCTGTTACTGAGAGAGATTTTACGCCGTCTCCGGTGTATTCTATAATCTTGCCGACGCCGCCTTTAACAGTTAATTTCTTAAGTACATATAAGATAACATCTTTTGCGGAAACCCAAGGATTTAACTCGCCTGAAAGTTTTACGTTAACAACTTTTGGAACGATAAGGCTGTAGGTACCTTTTGCCATAGCTACGGCAACATCCAGACCGCCTGCTCCAATGGCAATCATGCCAAGACCTCCGCCTGTTGGAGTATGACTATCGGAGCCAAGGAGTGTTTTGCCGGGTTTGCCATAGTTTTCGAGATGAAGCTGATGGCAGATACCATTACCGGGCTTTGAGAAGAGAACACCATGTCTTTGCGCAACACTTTTAATAAAGGCATGGTCATCTGCATTTTCATAGCCTGTCTGCAATGTGTTGTGATCGATATATGCAACGGACAATTCTGTTTTGATTTTATCTACATCCATTGCTTCCAATTGAAGATAAACCATTGTGCCTGTAGAATCCTGAGTAAGTGTTTGATCGATTTTTATTACAATTTCTGAACCGGGAACCATCTGACCTTCAATGAGATGGTTTTCAAGAATTTTATAAGCTAAACTTTTTCCCATAAGATACCTCCAAATTAATTTATTGTATTATTGTATACAATTTTATATTTTGTATACTATTCTGTCAAGTTATATTAATAGTTTCTCCTATAAATGAGGATATAACATTAAAAAATGCTTTAATATATTAATAAAGGGTATAAATTAAAAATAGATGCAATTGACGTAAAGGTCATTCGATGGTACTATATATAGTACACAGTATAAGCTATCATAACTATATAATGGAGGTTTCTTCAATGATCAAGGTTATCAAAAGAGATGGAACAGAAGTGAATTTTCAAGCAGAAAAAATTCAGAATGCTATAGAACGTGCTATGGCGGAAACGAAAAAAGGCATGGATACAAGTCTTGTTAAGAGCATTGTATCTAAAATAGAAAAAGATATAAAAAAAGAGGATAAGTGTATTCAGGTTGAGGAAATCCAAGATATGGTCGAAGATTACCTCATGGCCAGCAGCAGACCTGATGTTGCGAAAAAGTTTATTATTTACCGCTATGAGAGAGATAAAACAAGAGATGCAAGAAAGAGAAGAGACGGCAGGATTTTAACAGAAGAATTTATAAGTAAATATAAGCATCGTCCATCTCCGATGAATCAATTAGGCAGTTTTGTTTATTACCGTACATATTCCAGATGGCTTCCGGCAGAAAAGAGAAGGGAATACTGGTGGGAGACAGTGAGACGTGCAGTGGAGTATAATTGCAGCCTTGTGCCTACATCTAAAGAAGAGGCTGAAAAGCTTTATAAAAATGTATATGAATTGAAGCAATTTCTTTCAGGTCGTACTTTTTGGGTAGGAGGTACGGACGTTTCTAAATATTACCCCATGTCAAATTATAATTGTTCATTTCAGGTAATAGACAGCTTTAATGCTTTCAGAGATATATTTTATTTATTAATGGTAGGATCGGGTGTGGGAATCCGTATTTTAGAATCTGATGTTAAAAGGCTTCCTGCCATTCGTACAGATATAGAGCTGATACACGAATTTTATACTCCTGTGGAGAAGGCTTTCAGACAGGAGAATACATCCGTGGAATTTCTTCATAATGATACTGTGAAAATAACAATCGGCGACAGTAAGGAAGGCTGGGTACAATCCTTGGATTATTATCTGAAGATTTTGTACAGTAATGAATACAGAAAAATTACAACTGTTATATTAAACTATGATAATGTCAGACCAAAGGGAGAAAAGCTGCGTACATTTGGAGGAACAGCCAGCGGGCATCAAAGTATGAAAAATATGTTCCTTAAAATAGATAAAGTAATTAAAAAAGCAAGTATGTTAGGTGCTGATAAAAAAATCAAGCTGAGACCTATCGATTGTCTGGATATTGCAAACATTATAGGTGAAAATGTCGTTGTAGGCGGTGTTCGTCGTACAGCGGAAATCATTCTCCTGGACCAGAACGACAAAGAATCAATTCAGGCTAAATCCGCACTTTATAAAAAAGTCGATGAAAATTGGGTAATAGATAATGAAATTGCTCATAGACAAATGAGCAACAACTCCATTTACTACAGGGAGAGACCTACCAGAGAGCAGCTGCATTGGCATATTCAGCAGATGAGATATGCCGGTGAGCCCGGCTGGGTCAATGAAGCAGCAGGTCAGAAAAGAAGACCGAATTTTAATGGAGTCAATCCATGTGCAGAAATTCTTTTGGATTCAAAAGGATTATGTAATCTGACTACCGTCAATGTGATGGCATTTGTTGAGCCTGATGGCAGCCTGGATTTGGCAGGTTTGATCGAAGCACAAAAACTGTCTGCAAGGGCAGGATATAGAATGACCTGTACAGAGCTGGAAATTCCAGAATGGAATGAGGTGCAGCAGAGGGATAAGCTGTTGGGTTGTTCTATTACCGGATGGCAGGACATGGTGAATGCAACCAAAATGTCAATGGAAGAACAAAAAGAGCTTCTGTCTACTCTTAGAATAGCAGCTAAAAATGCAGCATCTGAATATGCAAAAGAGCTGGGTCAAAGAGAGCCTCTGTTGATAACCACTGTTAAGCCCGAAGGGACATTAAGCTTGCTTCCGGTTGTATCAAGCGGTGTTCATTATTCTCACTCGCCTTATTTTATACGACGTGTCAGAATAAGCAGTGATGATCCGCTTACGAAAGTTTGTGAAGAATTAGGATACCCTGTGCTTCCCGAAGTCGGACAAGATAAGGAAACATGTGTCACAAAGGTTGTTGAGTTTCCGGTAAAGGTGCCCAATGGTAAAACAAAAAATGAAGTAAGTGCCATAGAGCAGTTGGAAATATATAAAATGTTCATGGAGCACTATGTAGACCACAATTGTTCTATTACCGTTCATGTAAGAGAGCATGAGTGGGAAGAGGTAGAACAATGGGTATGGGATAACTGGGATGATATACTCGCAGTGACTTTCCTCTCCTTTGATGATAATTTTTATGAATTACTGCCATTTGAAGCAATCGATAAAAAAGAATATGAGAAAAGAATTGAAGAAATGAGACCATTTATTCCTTCGCTTATTAGTAAGTACGAAAAGGAAGAAGTGGAGTATGATATTGGCAGTGAGGGGTGTGAAGGGGGAGTGTGTCCCGTCAGGTAAGCAGGAGTAGGTCTCAGATCTCAGGTCTCGGGTCTCGGGTCTCGGGTCTTAAGTATAGATAAAAGATAATA
>JAAYPU010000293.1 GCA_012519645.1 Clostridiales bacterium
ACAAAAGATAATAAATAATAAATAACAGTTAATGAAAGAATTTGGCTGTGTCAAATTCTAACCGTTACTATTATCTGTTATCCGTTATTTCTTATCTCCGCTTTTCAATTTGTCTGTGATGATTTCAAGCTCTTTCAAAGCTTCCTCAAAAGACATTTTTTCATCATTCTTACCCATAAGTACCTCCTAATTATTAAACTGAGATAAGAAATAACGGATAACAGATAATAGTAACGGTTAGAATTTGACACAGCCAAATTCTTTCATTAACTGTTATTTATTATTTATTATCTTTTGTCTCTTCTGCCACCTTCCTCGAAAAAGAAGGCTTCAATACACTATAAACCATAAACAATAAACTGATGCGTAGCATCACTATGTTGTCTTTTCTATCTTCTCTGTAAGTTCAACCACACTTTGTATTTTTCCATCGGTTAACATAATATTAATATGGTCACCTTTAATTACTTTATCTATCGAACGTATAAATTTTCCATCAATATCCAACACAGCCGCATATCCTCTTTCCATAATATGCTCAGGGTTTAGGCTTTCAAGGAGTGTGTGATACTTATCCATTGCTGATTTGTTGAGTAAGAGTTTTTCTGATACCTGTAAATGGATATTTTTTATATATTGATTGCTTACTAATGCACGATTTTGATATTTATGTTCCAATATGTTTTTTATTACTCTAAAATCATGCTGTTTTAATCGATTGCTTTCTTCTGTTAATTTTTTTGTCATATAGTTATCTATATCGTACTTTATTTTATTGGTGCGTAGTTTTAAATCATTTATATTAGGAACAGCGATTTCAGCAGCAGCTGTTGGTGTTGCCGCACGTACATCAGCAGCAAAATCAGATATGGAAAAATCAGTCTCGTGACCAACTGCTGATATAACTGGGATTTTAGATTCATATATGCTTCGTGCAACTACTTCTTCATTAAAGGGCCACAGCTCTTCTAATGAGCCGCCTCCTCTACCTAAAATAATAATATCCACATGCGAGAATAAATCATTTACTGTTTTTATTGCCCTGGAAATATCACTGCCGGCATATTGACCTTGAACAAGACAAGGAAAAACGTAAATATCCACATAAGTGTTTTTATTTTGAATTGTTTTGATGATATCTCTTATTGCAGCTCCCGTTTCAGAAGTTATAACAGCAACATATTTGGGAAATGAAGGAAGCTTCTTCTTTTTTGAAATATCGAACAATCCCTCTTTTTCTAACTTTTCTTTTAATTTTTCAAAGGCGATATGAAGGTTCCCTACTCCTTCCATCTGTATATCTACAATATTCAAGGAATAGGTTCCGTTCTTCTCAAAGACATTGATATATCCTGAAGCTGTAATCTCCATTCCGTCATCTAATACATATTTTAAATTCTTGCTGTTTTCATACGAAATAAAGCAATTCAATCTGCTGTTTTCGTCTTTAAGAGTAAAATAAATATTGCCGTATCCATGGTATTTTATATTAGATATTTCACCTTTAACATAAATATTCGTCAGCAATGGATCGCACTGCAGAATTCTTTTAATATAATTATTCACTTGTGATACGCTAAAAGCTTTAAGTTTCATACTTATCTCTCCGAGTATATAGTCCGAAGTCCGAAGATATCAGGTATCGAGTTAAAGTTAATTGATTATAGATGAATATTTCAACTATAAATCTTAATTCTTAATTCTTAATTCTTAATTCGAGGAAATTTCATTTATGAAATTTCCTCAGTTCGTCCATTCCCATCATTGCAATTCCAACGGCATTATCTGAAGCATACTGCGGCTCTCCAAAGTAAACGCATATGCCTCTATTTTTTAATCTTGGAGTAATATATTCTCTTATGTATCGGCTGGCCGAAACACCGCCCACCAGCAATACATTGTTTATTTCTGCGGCTTGGACAACATTATCTATAACAGAAATTAGAGCTTTAGAGATTTTTTCAAACAGCTCATGAATGATTATTTGAGGTTCTACGCCTTTTTCAATTTGTTTCAGGCATTGAGTTTCTATTCCGGATAAATTCATTTTCATTCTGTCAATGAAAATATCTTTTAATATATGCGTTTCCTCACCTTTAAATCCTGAAGCTATATCATCCAAAGCACTTCCGCAGGGAAATGAAAAACCTAGCTCAACACCTATACGGTCTATGAGCTGCCCGATAGAAATATCTTGAGTGCCCCCTAACAGATCTATATTGTATCCTGATGGGATTGTATTTACTTTCAAGATTTCAGTCGTACCTCCGGAAATATGCAGACAAACAAAATTAGAAAGGTTGCTTGATATATTTCCTGCTCGAATATGCCCTTCCTGATGTGAATACTCAAAATAAGAAGTGCCTATTGCTGCTGCAATGGACTTCGATATGGCTTGTCCGCTCGTAAATACCGGCATATAGGAACCTTCTAATGGCCTGGGACGTGAACTTACAGCCACGCATCTTACAAGAGAAGAATCAATACATTGAAATATTTTTTCTAAAAGAACAGGCAGATTATGAATGTGTTTGAAAAATGCATTGGATTGTCTTAATCCTCTTTCTCCCTGTGAAACCTCAAGAGGCATCCGTTCATCTGCTATGACCCTGAATCCATTATCCACCACCGCAATAGACGTTGTGTAATTACTGGTATCAACACCTATCGAATAATACTTATTGTTCATTTTGCATTCTGGCTATTTTACCCAGTACACCGTTAACAAATTTTCCAGAATCATCTCCGGCAAACTTCTTAGATAACTCCACGGCTTCGTTTATAGAAACAGATTCCGGAATTTCTTCAATATATAATATCTCCGCAGTGGCAAGTCGTAAGATAGCGAGTTCAACCTTGGATATTCTGTTGATTTTCCATTTATCCGAGCATTTTTCAATAAGCTTGTCTATTAGTTCCATATTTTCGATACATGATGATATAACCGTGTCGAAATATTCTGTTTGCTCGGCAAAGTTATAATTCATAGAAAATTTTTTTATTAATTCATCATTGTATTCATTATGTATACTCATTTGAAATAACAGCTGCATTAAAAGCTCTCGTGCTTGTTTTCTTTTCATTGGTAAATATATCCTCCGTGTAAAATCCAAATATTAAGTTTTTTTCAGGTTCATTTATTATGTATGCTTTATATTCTCCGCAAATGACACACATATTAAACACAAAATACACCTCTTCATGTGATGATATGCAGTTAGTGAGGTGTTTTTTACAAATCTATCTCCACTTTTTTCTTTTTTTGAGTTACGGGTTCCTTTGCAGGATCCTTATCATCTATTTTATTATTAAATTCAACTCCCTGAACATGAATATTTATTGCCTGAACAGTAATCCCTGTAATTTTTTCTATTTCTTTCTTAACACTCTCCTGTACATTCCAAGCGACCTCGGGAATTTTAACCCCATAATTTACTATGATATAAATATCAATAAGCACGTTATCTTCATTTACATTGACTTTTATACCCTTTGCCAGAGTACTTTTGCCAATAATGTTAGAAATGCTTTCTGATATCCCCCCGGTTAGTTCGGCTACACCTTCTACCTGAGTAGCCGCTATGGCTGCCGTCGAGGCGATCACCTCATCGGATATTTTTATACTGCCATATACTTCATCTATATTTACACTCATTTATATCACTCCCATTATGGCACTTCGTGCCTGTTTGCGAAGCATCATACTATATACTTATTTTTATCATTATATCAAAACAGCTTTGGTAATACAACAAAACTTGACATTAGTAATATTTCTTGATATCTAATCAATGCTTGTTTTGAATAATTATATCTTCAAATGACCTTCCTGTCTCTCTGACAACAATATCTACAATTTTTGCAATATCTGATTTATTTAATACATCCATTTTTACACTTACATTTACGGAGTTATCTGTTATAAGAATAAACACATCCTTATAACCTTTATTTTTCAATAGATTTTCAACTATACGCTCCTGATTCATGTATTCAATAATTTGAAGCTTTTGCTCCACAGCCTTATCCTTGCTCTGTGAATCTACTTCTCTGTTTTCTATTATTTCGGTCAGCATTGAAATTATTTTATTTCGATCCATATTGACAACTGCTTTAGATTCTGCAAAATAATCATCATCGCTTGTATCCGCTGCTGTTTCTATTATATCACCTTCGTGTGCATTGCTTTCTTCAACTGTATCTGTATCTCTGCCTCCTACTATTATATTGTTTTTCATTTCTTGCAGCTGTTTCTCTTCATAAGCTACTAACTCAGAAGAAGATTCTAATGCACTTTCATTTTGTAGTTTGTAATTCACAATACTGATGATACCTATTACTAATACGAATAGAAAAATAAATACCTTCTTTTTTAAAATATCATTCATTTATAACTCCCCTTTCAATAGAATGTTTTTTTTCGAACACTTCAATTCGGTCTACAGTTAAATCAAATACTGCCGAAACCGCATTTATAATATTGTTCCTGATAACTAAATTACCGGCCCCTTCAGCCACAACAATGACTCCTTTTACCTTTGGCTTGATTTCTTTTAAAACAAGCAGATCCTCATCATTTACAGTCACTAAATTCTTTGTAGAATCTTTTGTTATATCCGTTACTATACTTCCGTCGGAATTTCGTTCTTCTCTGCTTTTATTATTCTCTTGTATATCAAATGCAGGAATGATTTCCTTACCTGTCTCATAAGTTATCATTACATCCACTTCTCCCACTCCGCTCATTTGGCTCAATATTTTTTTCAATCTCACTTCATCATTATTGACCGTATAATCCTCATTATTTGAACTTTTACTTGTATTTTCAATAAAATCTATATCGTTTCTGCCGATCTCATTATTAAAAAACGTATTGTATACAAATAGTAAAAGTGCTAGTACTACAATAATTGAAATGAAACCGTTTATTATTTCCTTTTTGCTTCCTTTGAACACTTTTTCGATTAAAAAATTTAATACCTTTTCAATCATTTTTTCACCTGCCTGTTATTCCGTAATTTTTATTGTTATTTTGTTATCTGCTATTTCTAATGATTCAGCTATTTCTTTTATTAATTTTATTCTTTCGGTATCTTTTAAATAACCAATAAGCTTTATTTCTATTGAATGAATTTCACCGAAATTTTTTTTATTTATATCCTCGTGAATATAAACTGATATATCCGTCACCTCAGTATTGTTTGATGATTCTGATATGATTGCTGAAATAGCGCTTTCAACCCTTTGTTTATACATCTTAATGATCTGAACCTGCTGAACCGTCTCAATATCTTTGATTTCCCAATTATCAGTTATTTCTTCAGAATTATATAAAGGAACAAAGACATTTTTATCAGCTGTGTTTAATTTTATAAGCGGCTGCATGATAACAGCCAGTATAATAATAGATAATATAAATTTCAGGTATTTTCGCATATTGCCGGAAGGTAAAATAATCTCAATAAAAGAAATTATTATAATTATTATAAATATATTGCGTACCCATTCCTTTATTAAATCACTGATACAAAATCACCTACCTAGAAATTATCGCTGAATTACCGGTTTTAATCAGTATTGTGATCATTATCAAAAACATGAGCGCAACTAATAGTAAAACTGAAATCAAAATAATAATTGTATTGCCCATCTCGTTAAGACCATCCGAAACATTCTTTATTCCTAAAGGTTCGACCAGAATGGATAATCCTTTATAAATAATAGCGATAGAAAGCAGCTTTAATACCGGCATTAATATGATCAGAATAATAACCAGCAGTCCGATTGCTCCCAGAGCATTCTTTATCAAGGCAGAGCAGCTTAGTATCAGATCGACTGAATCGGAAATATAACTTCCAATAATAGGTATGAATTTATCAACTGAAAATTTAGCGGTCTTTACCAATACTCCGTCCGCTGAAGATGTTACTATTCCTTGAATTGCAGTTATCCCCGATAATATTGTTACGGTAAACCCCATAAATATGACAGCAAATTGTCTTACTATCGATGCTAACTTTTTTATATAACTGTTTTCAGTCATGCTATTTACGAGAAAAAATATTGCTGATAAAAAAACAGCCGGCAGTACGATAGTTTGTGTGAGTGAGCTGACAATATTAATAGAGGCTAATATCAGAGGATGGTATAAGCTTCCTGAAGCTATATTTCCTAAACTGATAAGCAATGTTATTATCAATGGGAACACAGCCTGCATAAAGCCGATCATACTATTTATAGTTTCAGAGCCTATGGTATATGCATAACGAAAATTACCGATACATAATGCTACTGCAGCGCTGTAACAAATAAGCTGTCCTAAATTTGAAACAGTGCTTTCGCCGAATGAGTTTGATGTATTTTTTAATAATCCGATGATGATCACAATTACTAAAATCTGAAATGCAAAATTAATATTTACATATATTTCATGCAAAAAATACTTCATCAAATTATTTATTATTTCTTTATAATCAAATATCGCTTTCCCTTTGACCATTTCTGAAACCATCTTTTTCAAAGACATTCTTGGCAGAATATCATCATAATTTTCATTAACGATATCAATCATATTTTCAATATCTTTGATATCCATATTTTCCATTTGCTCATATATGATGGATTCCATACTTACTATTCCATCTTCATTATTGATTTCATTTCCAAAGGAAATAAATACGGTGAATTGTATTATTAGAACAACAATCAAGCATACTTTTTTCATATTATTACTTCCCATCCGTTTATTGAGGCAGTAATTTGTTAATTAGATCGATGATAGAAAGAAAAACCGGTAATGCCAAATACATAATAATTACTTTGCCTGCAAACTCCACCTTGCTTGCTATAGCACCTTCTCCGGCATCCTTGCATATTTGTGCTGTAAAATCTGCAATATATGCTATACCAAGTATTTTTATGATAACCGGAAAATATATTTTGCTGATATTGGCTTGGGCAGAAATACTGTTGAAGAAATCTAAAATAATTTCAAGCTTTGAAATTACAAGTAAAAATAATATGAGCACGGTAGATAATACTATATGTATTGAAAATTCAGGTTTATAACTTTTAATGATAATCGATAGCATAGCTCCTGCAATTCCAATAATTACGATCTTAATAATATCCACTTTCTCACCCTTTTCTAAACTAATAACTAAGAACTAATAGATTAGGCTGAAATTTGCTTTAGCAAATTTCCTTCATTCATTCTTTATTCTTCATTCTTAATTCTTAATTGGCAACAAAGTTGCCTAAAGTTGGAACATCGTTTTCACCGTATCGAAAAAGTTATTGATCAACTGGATTATAATAAAGAGCACTACTATGATTCCGGCTAAAGTTGTCATCATAGCCTGTTCTTCCCTCCCTGCGCGAAGCAATACTTGATTTAAAACTGAAACTAGAATGCCAATGGTAGCTATTTTAAATATTAAATCAACATCAATACTCATTAATTCTAACCTCCATTATTCTTTTGTTATATCAAGATAACAACTATCATAATGCCGACGGACACACCTAGATTTCTGTACACCCTGCTCTTTTTCTCTTTTTCATTTATGGCTTCTTCAAGCTGCAAGTCAAATCTTCTATAAAAATACTCAAATATATTTTTCTGATTTTGCAGATCTATCTTTCCGAAACGCTTTCCAAAGTCCTTTAGTAATTTAATATCGGTTTTGGACAAGGAACCGGTCTTGAAGGTCATTTCGACCGCATCATTCCATATATGTGAAAAATCCTTTCCGAAGCTGTGATTCAAAGCGTTGTTTATATTAGTAAAAAAAATACCTATTGTCTCATCATTATTCAAAGCAAGCTTGTTTATTATCTCTCCAAGATAATTTTTGGAATAATTCATTTCTGCATCCATGATCTTAATGGCAAATATCAATGCATTAAGCTGTTTAATGCGATTTTCAAAGCTTGATGAAATCAAATATCCGACTAATGTAGATAACGCTATTATAGAAGCAGACAAAACCATTTTTATTATCATTGATCATCCCTCTTTTGTTAAATAATTAATTCATTATTACTGTTAATTATTTTATTAACACATCCCGTTGTAGGTATATTGGACAAAATGATAATTCTGTTAAAGATTTTTTTACTTATCAGCTTTTTTATATTTGAATTCATTAAATCTTCAAAGGTGTAACCATGAATTGTAGTTATAAGATTAATTCCTGCATTTAAAGCACATTCTACAGCATATACATCCTCTTCTTTTCCTATTTCGTCCGTGGCAATAATATCCGGTGACATTGAACGAATCATCATTATCATACCTTTATCCTTTGGACAACCATCCAAAATATCAGTTCTTATGCCTAAATCATTCTGCATAATACCTTCATGCATTCCTGCAATTTCCGATCTCTCATCAACTACACCAACCTTAAACCCCCTCATACTTAAATTACGTATCAAATCTCTTAGTAAAGTCGTTTTGCCGCATTTAGGCGGAGATACAATCAAGGTATTGTATATGGACTTGTTATCTCTTAATATATATTGAATATATTTCTCTGATATACCTATTATTTCTCGACTTCTTCTAATATTAAGCGAAGAAATATTTTTGATCGTTCTTACCTTTCCGTCCTGAATAACTGTTTTTCCGCAAATACCTACTCGATGACCGCCTTGGATCGTAACATAGCCATTGCTTAACTCGTCCTCATATGCATATACGGAATAATTTAAAACGGAATTGAAAATACCCAGAACTTCTTCTTTTGATGTTATGCGCATTTTTTCGCAATTTTCTCTGAATCTATTGTCCTGATGCAGGAAATACTCTTTTCCGGATGCATAAATTGTGACAGCGCCATTTACTTTTACACGTATTTCTTCCATTGCGTCTTTTACAGTATCCGGCAGAGTAAATAAAGCTCTTTGTAAGCTTTCCGGAAATTTAGAAAAAATATGATCCAAGTTTTTGCTCATAATTGCCTGTCCCCCTTTTTTTTAAATAATATTCAGACAACAGAAAATTAATTCCAAAATATAAATGAAAATAAGCCGGACAATAGCTTGTCCGGCTTATTTCATATTACAATTTATTATTTAAGATTTAAGATGTATGAAAATATTTAGCTTTAGCAAGATTTCTGCAACTGCCTTAATTGAGCAAGTTTTTTCGTTAATAATAATCTTTCTGCATCAGTATCATTTCATTCTACTGAATTTCTCGTACTGTCAAACGACAGCGTCCATGCTGCGGTTGACCTAAAATGACGTCCTATCATTTTTGCTTCGAAATCCAATCGCTATCAATGGCTGATGAATAGAAATCTTATCAAATCACTCAAAATATGCTAAATTAAGAGTTATCATTTTTTCAGTTAAGCTTTTCTTCTTAGCATAAAATTACGTGATACAGGGTTGATAGTCTTTATTTTTATGATTTGCTGGGCATGAGGAGCGGATTCAATCGGCTCCTCATTATCATCAAGCATACATTCTATTGTTTGAGTAAAATGATCCGTATATGGTCCAAATATTTCAACGGTATCTCCGATATTGATTTTATTCCTTTGTTCCACTGTTGCCATGCCTGTTTGCTCGTCATACGATAATATTAAACCTAAGAAGTCATACTCTCTTATATAGCTGCTTGTATCATAGTTTTGACTCTCTTCATTTGGTTTATCAAAATAAAAGCCTGTGGTAAAATTCCTATGGCTGACCTTTTTAAGCTCTTCCAGCAGTTTTAGATCCTGTATATCTCTTTCAGGATTTTGATAATATGTATCTATAGCTTTTCGATAAGCACCTACAATAACAGCTACATAAAAAATACTCTTCATGCGTCCTTCGATCTTTAAGCTTATGATACCTGCATCGACCAGTTCCGGTATATGATCAATCATGCACAAATCTTTCGAATTGAAAAAATAGGTACCTCTTTCATCTTCATTGACCGGTATATATTCACCGGGCCGCTGTTCTTCAACAAGATAATAGTTCCATCGGCAGGGATGTGCACAGGCTCCCCTGTTTGCATCTCTTCCGGCCATGTAATTGCTGAGAAGGCATCTGCCGGAATATGAAATACACATGGCTCCATGGACAAATGCTTCCAAATCCAGATCCGGAGACACCTTGTTCCTTATCTCTTTAATTTCTGCTAATGACAGCTCCCTTGCAAGAACGATTCTTTTTATGCCTTGCTTATGCCAGAATTCCGCGCTCATATAATTTGTGGTATTGGCTTGGGTACTCAAATGTATATCTATATTGGGCATATATTCTTTTACTAAACTCACTACCCCCGGATCTGAAGCGATTATTGCATCAAGGGGTATATTCTTTACTTTATCCAAATATTGCGGAAGCTCGTTTATATCTTCATTATGAGCAAAAATATTTAACGTCAGATAGGCTTTTTTACCTCTTTCATGGGCAAAAGCAACACCTTCCTCTATTTCTTCTATACTGAAATTCTTTGCTGCGGCACGCAGACCAAAGCTTTCTCCTCCAAAATAGACGGCATCTGCTCCGTATTCAATAGCAATCTTTAGTTTTTCCAAATCTCCCGCAGGAGCAAGAAGTTCAACTTTTTTTGTCATATTCTTCAGCCTTTCCTTACGCTTACGGCGATACCATCTCCTATTGGTAAAACCGCTGTTTCATATTCCGGATGATTCGAAATATATTTCAGATATTCCCTCATTCTTTTTACTATGGTCCTTTTTCTTTTAACTAAATACTCATTGGAAGCAGTCATACCCTTATAAAGAACATTATCCGATACTATAATGCCTTTAGGACTTAATAATTTTTGACTATCATCAAAAAAAAGCTTATATTGCCCCTTTGCTGCATCAATAAATATCATATCGAATTCCGGATTTATATTTGATAATACTTCTCTTGCATCGCCTTTTATTACTTTTATTCTCGGATTTAAACCTGCATCTGCGATATTCTTTAAAGCCAAATCGTACATTTTATCTCCAAGTTCTATTGAAACAATCTCTAATTCATCTGACGTAGCTGCAAAACTCATAGCTGAATATCCGATAGCCGTACCAATTTCCAATAGCCTTCGCGGTCGATGAATAGTCAATAAAATTGACATGAATTGTTCCGTATCTTTTGTAATGATTGGAATATTATTTTGCTCGGCAAAGGCTCTCATGTCCTTTAAAAATTCATTTTTACATTTATATAATCCATCAATATAGTTTTCTACAAGGTCATTGATAATAATACTCATATCTCACCTAATTATTATAGAGATTTTTATTTCTGACATGCTCCTGGTGTGTTACAGCAAAAGCATGACTTCCATCCCCTTTTGCTACGAAATAAAGGTAATCGGTTGTAGCAGGATAAAGCGCGGCTTCTATGGATACCAATCCGGGAGATGCAATGGGCGCCGGCGGCAGCCATTTATGGATATAAGTATTATATGGTGAATCTACCTGTAAATCCTTCTCATATAATACCGGCTTTACTTCACCTAATGCATACTGGACCGTCGCACAAGACTGCAGCTTCATTTCTATGCGCAATCTATTGTGGAATACACTGGAAACAATAGGTCTTTCTTTGTTAACCAACGCTTCTCTTTCAATGATAGAAGCTAAAGTTACAATTTCTCTGACGGAAAATCCTAATTTTTCAGCGCGTTCATAATATTCATCTTTAAACAATTCATCGAATCGTGCCAGCATTTTATTTATAATATCCCATTCGGAAGCATCTTTATATACTTCATAGGTGTCGGGAAATAGAAATCCTTCCAAACGATTAGGTCCTTTTGGAATCCCTTTTAAAAATTCATACTCAAAATCGCCGTTTTCTGCAACATCTAGAAATGCTTTCTTTTCAACAAGCCCTTTTCCCTCAAGTATGGCCGCAACCTGTTCGATATATTCTCCCTCAGGAATAGTAAATCTTACGGTATTGCCACTTTTTGTACCTTTAACTATGATATCCATAATTTCATCCATGGACATACTATAGCCAAGCATATATACACCTGCTTTGTATTTGCCGTCATAACCCTTATTTTTGCTTAAATGCTTAAATACAAATGAGCTTCTTATAAGACCATGGTCAACAAGTATTTCCGAAATACTGCTTGTTGTGCTTCCTGCCGGTATTTCAACAGTTATGTAATCGCTGCTTTTAATATCAACCGGGAGACTCATACTCTGAAGATAATTATTAAACAATATATAACTAAATACACATATAGCAGCAATAACAGCTATTAAAAAAATTTTTTTCATTTTTCTGTCCCCTGTTATATTACTTATTAGAATAAAAATCCCATAATGGGATTTTATTACTCTTTAGATCTTGAAAGATATTCTCCTGTTCGCGTATCTATTTTAACGACTTCTCCTGCTTCAATAAATATAGGTACCTGTACAGTCGCACCTGTTTCTACAGTAGCAGCTTTTGTAACGTTTGTTGCAGTATCTCCTTTAACACCGGGCTCGGTTTCAATTACTTTTAAGTCAACAAAGTTAGGTGCTTCTACAAGAAACGCATTGCCTTTGTAGAATTTAATTGTAGCAATATCGTTTTCTCTCAGGTATTTTATCGCATCTTCTACTATATCAAAACCAAGAGGTATTTGATCGTAGGTTTCCTGATCCATAAAGTAGTAAAACTCTCCATCGCTATATAAATATTGCATTTGCTTCGTGTCAATATGCGCTTTAGGAAACTTGTCATTTGGATTAAATGCTTCTTCACGAGTAGCACCGGATAGTATGTTTTTATACTTTGTCCTTACAAAGGCAGCGCCTTTACCTGGCTTTACATGCTGAAAGTCCAGAACGACATGAGGCTCTCCATTAATTTCAAAGGTTACACCTTTTCTAAAATCACTAGCATAAATCATAATTGTTCCTCCCTTATGACCCTCATTTTCTGTTATTTTTTATAAAGGCCATATTTCTTTCATTATTTTTTATTTTTTTTATAAAATTATTAATTCCTTTGGAGATGATGTAAAATTTTTGATACCATCATTAGTGACAACAACTAAATCTTCGATACGGATACCAAATTGCATTGGTATATAAATTCCCGGTTCTACGGTTACTACCATATTTTCTTCCAGTATAACTTCACTTGCCGGGCTTAATCTCGGGCCTTCATGGACTTCCAATCCAACACCATGTCCGAGACCATGTCCAAAATATTCACCAAAGCCTTCGGCTTCTATAATATCTCTCGCAGCCTTATCTGCTAAAGAAGCCTCCATACCTGCATTTAATACTTTCAATGCTCCTTCCTGAGCATCTTTTACAATGTAATATACTTTTTTTTGTTCATCAGAAATATGTCCTAAAGCAATCGTTCTTGTCATATCTGAACAATAAGACTCCACGATGAATCCATAATCAAGTGTTATTAAGTCTCCTTTTTCAAGTATTTTATCAGAAGCTGCGCCATGGGGCAATGAAGAACGTTTTCCTGATGCTACTATGGTATCAAAGGACAATCCGGATGCGCCTTGTTTCTTCATGTGGAATTCCAGTTCAAGTGCAACTTCCCTTTCGGATATTCCGGGCTTTATAAAAGTTAATACATGATTAAAGGCATCATCTGCAATTTCTGCGGCATTTTTGATTTGCTGCAGTTCACTCTCATCTTTTATCATACGTTGCGTTTCGATAAGCTCTTGTCCGCCAACTATATTTTCAGAAGGATACTGCTTTAAAAGCTTTTTATATTCTAACGCTGATAAATGCTTTTCTCCAATACCAAGTTTTATTTTATCGTATTTTGACAAAAAATCAAATACCGAAAAATGCGCATCTATGCGGACTATCTCGAAAATATCCTTTTTATCATTTGCTGCTTCAAAATACCTGAAGTCTGTCAGCAGATAATTTTTATCTTCAGTCAATATAATAAAATAATGAGAGGATACAAAGCCGGACAGATAAAATTTATCCTCAGGCTTCGTTACTAAAAATACATCTATTGACTTATTTTTCATTATCTTTTTCAGTTCAAGTATTCTGTTAAGGTATTTTTCATTAGACAATTTTAATCACTTCTCCGATAATTCCGTAAATATCAGCCATCATTTTAGACAAACTCATTTCCATTTGCAAATATTCCGCTGCTTTTGGGTCCTTAACAATAATTTGGTATAATTGTTGTATTTGCTGCATTTTATCCTCTTCTACTTCATTTCCGAAAAGCTGTTGTGTCTGTATCTCAAGCTGTTTTTTTTGGAAATCGTCCAACATTTCCTTGACTTCTATATTCTGAGAAATTTCAGCTTTGATTTTATTATAACGTTTAAATTCATCAGAATCCTTGATAGCTCGTGCTAATTGATGTGCGCAATCATATACGTTCATTTTATTTCCTCCTTAAACTTCCATTATAATCGGTAAGATTACAGGATTTCTCTTTGTACGTCCATAAATAAAATCTCTCAATTCTTCTTTAATTGCATTTTTTAACGCTGCCCATTCACGTACATTTTCCGATTGACATCTTAATAAGCATTCCCTAACGACCTGCTTTGCCGATTCCATTAGATCCTCAGATTCTCTGACATAAACGAACCCTCTGGATATTAGGTCCGGGCCTGAACATACTTGACCGGTTTCCTTTGACAAAGCAACAACGACGATAATAAGACCTCCTTCGGAAAGCAGTCTCCTGTCTCTCAGCACAATATTTCCTACGTCCCCTACACCAAGTCCGTCTACTAAAATTCTACCCGAAGGAACTGATTTTGAAGCTATTTGTGCACTGTTGCTTTTAAGCTCCAATACTTTACCCGATTCAAGAATAAAGATATTTTCTTTAGGCATTCCTAAATTTTCGGCAATCAAGGAATGCTGCCTTAGATGCTTATATTCACCATGAACAGGAACAAAATACTTTGGTCTTATTAATGAATGCATGAGTTTCAGTTCCTCTTCGCAGGCATGGCCTGAAACATGTATATCTGCAAGGTCGGAATATATAACTTCTGCGCCCTTTTCAAATAATTTATTGACTACATTAGTAATTGTCTTTTCATTACCAGGTATGGGGCTTGAAGATAAAATAACAGTATCTCCTTTTTTAATTTGAACCGATTTATGCTCGGAAGAAGCCATTCTCGCAAGAGCAGACATAGGTTCACCCTGACTGCCTGTAGTAATGATTACAATTTTATCTTCATCAACAGATTTTATTTTACTCAAATCCACCAACAGCTTTTTGGGAATATGTAAATAACCCAGCTCTGTAGCCACATTTACCACATTGAGCATACTTCTTCCCGATATGGCTACTTTACGGTCAAATTTTGCAGCTGCATCCACTATTGCCTGTACTCTATGCACATTGGAAGCAAAAGTTGCTATAATGATTCTGCCCTTTACATTTCTAAATATATTTTCTAAATTTACGCCGACAGTTTTCTCCGAAAGAGTAAAGCCTTTTCTTTCTGCGTTTGTACTATCTGCCATCATCAGCAATACGCCTTTACTTCCTAAATCCGCTAATCGATGAAAATCAATAGGTTCAGCGTCAGCCGGTGTGTAATCGACCTTAAAATCTCCGGTATGGACTACCATACCTACCGGCGTTTCTATTGCAAGTGCCGCCGCATCTGCGATAGAATGATTCGTACGAATGAATTCTACTTTAAAAACTCCAAGCTTTATAATATCCCCCATGTTAACAACATTCAACCGAACAGATTCTCCCAAGGAATGCTCTTTCAGCTTGGTTTCAACCAATCCTAAGGTTAATTTCGTACCATAGATCGGTATATCTATTTCTTTCAGCAAATATGGTATCGCGCCTATATGATCCTCATGACCATGAGTTAAAACCATACCTCTTATCCGCTCTCTATTTTTCAATAAATACGCAAAATCAGGTATAACGATATCTATCCCGAACATTTCATCTTCTGGGAACGAAAGCCCGCAATCAATAATAACAATATCGTCCTTGTACTCCAATAGAGTTATATTTTTTCCGATCTCATTTAATCCCCCTAATGGAATAACTTTTAATACATTTTCAGTTTTTGACAAAAAAATTCCTCCTTATTTTCTTCATTACTTAACGTTAAACGTTCCTTTATTTTTATTATTTAACAACAATATTGATCAGTTTATTTGGAATAACGATTATTTTTGCAATATCCTTTCCTTCTATCAGTTTTAATACTTTTTCATTTGATGAAACGATTTTCTCGATTTCATCATTAGAGCTGTTTGCTGGCGCTTCGATTTTTTCCCTCACCTTGCCGTTTATCTGTATAACCATTTCGACAGTATCCTTTATCAGCGCCTTTTCATCGTATTGCGGCCATTTTTGATTGAAAATGGAATACTCATAGCCCATTTGTTCCCACATTTCTTCGGCAAAATGCGGAGCAAAAGGAGAAACTAACAGAAGCAGGTCTTTAATTACTTCTACATAAAATTCTCTGTTTTTCTTCTCTAAAGCATCGTATTTATACAAAGCATTTACTAATTCCATCTGGCGTGCAATAGATGTATTGAACTGGAATTTATCCGCATCCTCAGTAACACCTTTTATAGCAGTATGACGTACATAATTCAATTCTTGTTCCGAAGGACCGAATCCATTAATTGAATCCATATCTTTTTCTGCTATGAATTTCTCTATCAATCTTTCGATTCTGTTAACGAATTTAGCAATGGCTTTTATACCGTCATCGCTCCATGGACCGCCTTCAGTATATGCAAAACCAAAGGCAAGGTACAGACGAAAAATATCAGAACCGTATTCTTTGATATAATCATCCGGAGATATTGTATTTCCTTTTGATTTGCTCATTCTATTTCCATCGGGTCCCAAAATAGTCCCTTGATGTATTAATGAAAGAAAAGGCTCATCAAAGCTTATGTAGCCCATATCTCTCAATGCCTTTGTAAAGAATCTGGCATAAAGAAGATGCATTGCAGCATGCTCCGCGCCACCTACATATTTATCCACAGGGAGGATCTTATTGGTCCATTCTTTATTAAATGCTTCATTATCGTTAGTATTATTTGGATATCTCAAAAAATACCATGAGGAGCAAACAAATGTGTCCAGTGTATCTGCATCTCTCTTTGCTTCTGCTCCGCATTTTGGACAAGTAGTATTTATAAATTCTTTACATTTTGCTAAAGGTGATTCACCATCAGGTGTGAATTCAACATTATAAGGAAGCTCAACAGGCAGATCCTTCTCGGGCACCGGTACAATACCGCATTTGTCACAATATATTATAGGTATGGGAGATCCCCAGTATCTTTGTCTGGATACCAGCCAATCGCGCAAACGGTAATTTATTTTGAACTCACCTTTGTTCATATCTGCAAGCTTTTTCACAATGCCTTGTTTTGCTTCTTCTGATGTTAACCCTGAAAACTCCTGACTATCTACAAGCTGCCCATAAGCTGTGAACGGGAGTGTATCATCTGAACCATCTACTGCCTTTATTACCCTGTTTATAGGCAGATTAAACTTTAACGCAAATTCATGATCTCTCTCATCATGCGCAGGAACTGCCATGACACAACCGGTTCCATAACCTGCCAGTACATAATCCGCGGTCCAAACAGGTACTTTCTTACCGTTTATAGGATTTATTGCATAAGCACCTGTAAATACACCCGTTTTTTCTCGAACAGTCGATAAACGTTCAATCTCTGATTGTTTTTTTGACATTTCCTTATATTCATTAACTTTTTCTTTATTATCTTCGGTAGTAATAATATCCACCAACGGATTTTCAGGTGCTAAAACAACATATGTGCATCCAAAAAGGGTATCCGCACGCGTAGTAAATACCTTGAATTTTAAGTCACTATCAGCAATTTCAAACTCAATCTCAGCACCTTCGGAACGGCCGATCCAGTTTGTTTGAATTTTTTTAGTTTTTTCAGGCCAATCTAATTTAGGTAAATAGTCCAATAACTCTTGAGCATATTCTGTAATTTTAAAAAACCATTGAGTCAAATCCCTTTTAGTAACAGTATCGCCGCATCTTTCACAGGAACCATCGACGACCTGTTCATTAGCCAATACGGTTTTACAGCTTGGACACCAGTTTACCGGTGCATTTTTGCGATACGCAAGCCCATTTTCATAGAGCTTTAGAAAAATCCATTGAGTCCATTTATAATAAGCAGGGTCACATGTAATTATCTCATAGTCCCAGTCAAATGTTGCGCCCATATTTCTTAATTGTAATTCCATAGTTTCAATATTTTTATAAGTTGAATCCTTTGGATGTATACCTGTTTTTATGGCATAATTTTCTGCAGGCAGACCAAAGGCATCAAATCCTTGAGGATGGAACACATTATAACCCTGCATCCTTTTCATTCGAGCCCAAGAATCAGTCAATCCATAATTATACCAATGTCCTACATGGAGATTAGCTCCTGAGGGGTAAGAAAACATTTCCAAACAATATAGTTTATTCTCCGTATCTTCTTTGTTAAATTTGTAAAGCTTTGTATCTTCCCATTTTTTTTGCCATTTTTTTTCA
>JAAYPU010000294.1 GCA_012519645.1 Clostridiales bacterium
CCCAAAAAAGAAAAGTAAAAACATAATAAAATTTCTAAGAAAAAAGAGAAGTACCGGAGGAAGAAAATGTTAGGAACAATTATTAATACGGCAGCAGTAATTATATGTGCAGTTATCGGAACCTTATTTAAGGGAGGAATACCGGATAGATTTAATGATACAATTATGAAAGCATTAGGACTGGCGGTACTGCTAATAGGGTTAAGCCAGGCCTTTGAGGTCCGGCATATGCTGCTTTTGATTTTCAGTATGGTCTTTGGTAGTATTATCGGAGAACTGCTGGACATAGATAAAAACCTCGAAAAATTAGGTTTATGGATTGAGAGAAAGGTCGGAGCAGGTGAAGGGACTTTTGCTAAAGGATTCGTAACTGCCAGTTTGATATTTTGTATAGGTTCCATGGCAATCGTCGGTTCACTGCAAAGCGGATTAACCGGAAATCACGAAATGCTAAAAGCAAAATCTGTGCTGGATGGTTTTGCTTCTATAATACTCGCATCCACAATGGGCATTGGTGTTGCTTTCTCCGGAGTCGCTATATTTTTATATCAAGGAGCTATAACATTAGGGGCAACCTTCCTAAAAGATTTTCTTAATGAAGAGATCATACGGGAAGTATCAGCTGTAGGAGGTTTGCTGATTTCTGCAATAGGATTGAATTTTTTTGATATTAAAAGAATAAAGGTAGCCAATATGTTGCCGGCACTATTTATTCCTTTTATATATTTTATTGTGTTTGTTCCTTTTTTAGATTTTATCAATAGAAATTTCTTTTAAAAAACTTTCAAAAAAAGGAAAAAAAGATAGCATATTTGAGTATATTAATGTAATAATAAAATATGAATATTAAATTAGATAAAAACGGTTGTTTTTGATAATTTATAACCATTTTTTATACTTGATTAACAGACTGATATATATTAGATTATATTTAGCACTCATTCAACAAGAGTGCTAACAGTTGCGTTAAAATTAAATTACATATTCAAGCATACTAAAAAAGGAGGTTATATCAGATGAACATTAAACCATTAGGAGACAGAGTCTTAATTAAGAGACTCGAAGCTGAAGAAAAAACAAAAAGCGGGATAGTACTCCCTAATCAGGCAAAAGAACAACCTCAAATGGCAGAAGTAAAAGCTGTCGGACCCGGAGGTGTTGTTGATGGAAAAGAAATCAAGATGGAAGTAAAAGTTGGAGATGTTGTTATCTTTTCTAAGTATGCAGGTACTGAAATCAAATATGATGGTGAAGAATACACCATTCTTTCTCAAAAAGATATTTTGGCAATAGTAAAATAAAAAAGGAGGCGAAAAGAAATGGCGAAAGAAATTAAATTCGGTGAAGAAGCAAGAAGAAAGCTGGAAACAGGTGTCAATAAGCTTGCAGATACAGTAAAGGTAACCCTGGGACCCAAAGGAAGAAATGTTCTGTTAGAAAAGAAATTCGGTTCTCCGGTTATTACCAATGATGGGGTAACCATAGCAAGAGAAATAGAACTGGAAGATCCATATGAAAATATGGGAGCACAGCTTGTAAAGGAAGTAGCTACAAAAACAAATGATATAGCCGGCGATGGTACAACAACAGCTACATTGCTTGCGCAAACCATTGTCAGAGAAGGATTAAAAAATGTTGCAGCCGGTGCAAATCCAATGGTTTTGAAAAAAGGTATAAAGAAAGCTGTAGACGTTGCAGTTGATGAAATAAAGAAAATTTCTAAAACTATAGAAGGTAAGGATAATATTGCACAGGTTGCTTCTATTTCCGCAGATGATACGGAAATAGGTCAATTGATTGCCGAAGCTATGGAAAAAGTAGGCAAGGATGGAGTTATTACCGTAGAAGAATCAAAATCTATGGGAACAACTTTAAGCGTAGTAGAAGGTATGCAATTTGACAGAGGATATTTATCGGCTTACATGGTGACAGATGCCGAAAAGATGGAAGCAGTGCTTGAAAATCCATATATTTTAATTACAGATAAGAAAATATCAAATATTCAAGAAATACTTCCTGTTTTAGAACAGATAGTTCAACAAGGAAAAAAGCTCCTGATTATTGCTGAAGATATTGAAGGAGAAGCGTTGGCAACTATCGTATTAAATAAATTAAGAGGTACTTTTGAATGCGTGGCTGTAAAAGCTCCCGGCTTCGGAGACAGAAGAAAAGCAATGCTTCAGGATATTGCTATTCTGACAGGCGGTCAGGTAATTACTGAAGAGCTTGGATTGGAGCTTAAAGAAGCAAAAATAGATATGCTTGGTAAAGCAAATATTGTAAAAGTAGATAAAGACAATACTACAATCGTAGATGGTGCAGGCAATAAAAAAGATATTGAGGATAGGATCCATCAAATCAAGGTTCAAATAGAAGATACAACTTCAGATTTTGATAGAGAAAAATTACAAGAAAGACTTGCAAAACTTTCAGGCGGTGTTGCAGTCATAGAAGTTGGAGCAGCTACAGAAACAGAGCTTAAGGAAAAGAAACATAGAATAGAAGATGCTTTGAATGCAACAAGAGCTGCAGTAGAAGAAGGAATCGTTGCAGGTGGCGGCGTTGCATTGATAAACGCAATACCTGCTGTTGAAAAACTCGTAGAATCCTTGACCGGTGATGAAAAAACAGGAGCAGCTATTATCAAGAGGGCGCTTGAAGAGCCATTAAGACAAATTGCTGTTAATGCAGGATATGAAGGATCAGTTGTAGTAGAAAAAGTAAAGAACAGCCCTGTTGGCACAGGATTTAATGCTGCGAAAGAAGAATATGTAGATATGATTAAAGCAGGAATCGTTGATCCGACTAAAGTAACAAGATCAGCTCTACAAAATGCATCATCTGCATCGGCAATGCTTTTAACTACGGAAGCTGCGGTAGTAGACATTAAAGAAAATGAACCTGCAATGCCTCCGGGAATGGGTGGCGGAATGCCGGGAATGATGTAATAAAGAATAGAATATAAATATAATTATTTAAAGCGAGCTATAGCTCGCTTTATTTTTTCATGTTTCTCCGAAACAAAAACAAGCAAAATTTCGTCCAACAAAATATATGATTTTTCAGCATAAAATTACAGGATTCAACGGTATTTTATTGCTACCGGTGATTATTTAAGGTAAAATGTTATATATTAAAGGAGGGGAAACATGAGAAAAGTAGTAATTATATTCTTATTTTTGATATTGGCATTTTCTTTGTTTTTCTTTTATTCAGGGGAATTTGCTGTAGAAACCAGTGCACAGGAACCTAATGTAGTTCCTGAAAATATAGATAATGATGAAAATGATGCTGTGCCGGCACAAAACTTTGAAGACAATAAAGAAGAAGAGGAAGAAGCTGAGAAGCCGGAGATAGTAATTCCTATTTCAGGTACCGAAAGCTATTATGAGAATGTTGATGTTGTGGACAACCCTGACGACATTCTGGTACTGGCCAACAAAAAAAATGTACTCCTTTCAGACTATGTTCCTAAGGATCTGGTAAAATTACCGGTCTTTGCACCGGGAAGGCTTGAAGAAGTGCAGTATATGAGGGAAGAAGCTGCGACTGCTATAATGGAATTATACAATGCCGCATTAGAAGAAGCAGGACTGGAAATAATGCCGACATCTGCTTATCGCTCATTTAAGCTGCAAACTACAATATTTCAAAATAATATCAACAGCAAGGGCTCCATTGCAAAGGCGAATGAAACAAGCGCTTTGCCGGGCCAAAGTGAGCACCAAACCGGATTGGCAGTGGACATGTCCTGTAAAAGTGTCGGATATCAGGTAACAAGTCGTTTTGACGGTACAGAGGAAGCAAAATGGCTGGCAGAAAACGCCCATCGCTTTGGCTTTATTATCCGATACCAGAAAGGAAAAACAGATATTACGGGCTATAGCTATGAGCCGTGGCATGTAAGATATGTGGGAAAAGATGCCGCTGAATATATATTTAAAAATGAACTGACTTTCGAGGAATATTTAGAAGAATAATATAAAAAGCAAATGGATAATAATATAAAATGCAGGGAAAAGCTCGTTTTATATTAAAGTGATCAAGGGTTTTAAGCGATAGTAAAAAAC
>JAAYPU010000295.1 GCA_012519645.1 Clostridiales bacterium
ATCACCAATCCTGATAATATTTATCCTGGGATGGTATTGATCATTCCCGGCAGACGAAGACCTGTAAAGAATGTGAACGGCTATATTTATTTTCTTGATCAAGAAGCTGTTCCAATCATAAGACAGTATGGTAGTTATCTGACATATTCAAGTCCTTTTGCCTATTTGATAAAAGAAGACGGTACTTTGCAGGGAATAAAAGATGTTCCTGCAATAGAGGCCTCAAAAGAAGCAGGAGTTGTTCCTATGATGGCTATCACTAATTTCACCGTTACAAGCTTAGGTGAAAATTTAGCCAGTGTTGTTTTGAACAATCCCCAACTTGTAGAGCGCTTAATTGATGAAGTTCTTACGATTATGGAAGCAAAAGGGTATGAAGGGCTGAATATAGACTTTGAAAATGTTCTTCCGGCTGATAGGGAAGCTTACAATCGTTTCCTTGAACGCACTGTAGCCAGGCTTCATCCGCGCGGATATTTTGTTTCGACAGCATTAGCTCCTAAGGTAAGCGGAGAACAGACGGGATTGCTGTATGAAGCTCATGATTATCCTGCTCACGGAAGAATAGTAGACTTCGTCATATTGATGACTTATGAGTGGGGTTTCCGAAAAGGACCTCCGCGAGCGATATCACCTATGAACGAAATCAGGCGCGTATTAGATTATGCAGTTTCTGTTATTCCGAGAGATAAAATATACCTGGGATTTCAAATTTATGCCAGAGATTGGACGCTGCCGTTTGTACCCGGGCAAGAGGCTGAAACATTCAGTCCTCAGGAGGCAATATTACGTGCTGTTCAATATGGCGCAGTGATTCAATATGATACTGTGGCTGAATCACCATTTTATAGATATACGGATGCACAGGGCAGACGTCACGAAGTATGGTTTGAGGATGCACGAAGTGCTCAGGCCAAGTTTGACGCAGTTAAAGAATATAATCTAAAGGGTATAAGCTATTGGGCGTTGGGGTATCCGTTTCCGCAGAATTGGGTACTATTAAGAGATAATTTTACCATTAACAAACTATAACTGAGGAAATTTCATTTTGAAATTTCCTCAATTTAAGAATTAAGAATTAAGAATTTAGAATTAATGTAACTTTTGCAAAGTATTGCAAAAGTAGTTTCTTAAATTGGCGGTTACATTGAGTGGCTTTGCATAACGCAAAGCTATATTTTTGCATAAATAATTTACAAATTTATACAAAAATTATCAAAAATACTATATAATATATATTAAATCCGGAAGTAAATAGGAATTAATGAGGGTTAATGGAGGGTATAGGAATGCAAAAGAAAATGAAAGTGATGATTATATCGATTTTATTTATGGGTCTTTTGACTTTAAATAGTATAGCAATAGGTTTCAGCGATGTTTCAGATAATCAGTGGTTTTATAATTCTGTTACTAAAATGACAGAGCAAGGTATATTTAAGGGCTATCCGGACGGAACTTTTAAGCCAGACAATACCGTTACATATGGAGAGTTTATAAAAATGTTTGTGGTAGCTGTCACCGGCACCGATCCGGGAAATAGTTCATCCGGGCATTGGGCGAAAAATTATTATGATAAA
>JAAYPU010000296.1 GCA_012519645.1 Clostridiales bacterium
TCACCTATTTTTACAATCTCACCATATCTATAACCTTGATTGTTTTCTTCCTTTGTTATAGAACGGATATATTCACCTTGCATTGGCTCATCTATAATTCTTGGTCTGCACCAAACTAATGTCCCCTTTGGATATTTATTCCTATCCATTATAACACCCCTTACTGCTCTATATTACCCACAGCATCAACATAGCACTCATGGAATACTATTGATTTCACATTATTCTCATAAGTATCTACCCAAGCTGATAATACTCGATAATTCTTTCTACCTTTTTCTATTACACTCATAGCCTCTGAAATACTTAAACAACTACTTGTCATAGAACACAACCAAGGCTTACTTTTTTCATTCTCTTGTACCAATAAAGATACCCAATATTGTTTCATATCAATTACCCCCTCGGATGCTTTGGCTTTTCCATCCAACATTCTACTTCTTCTATGCCCCACTCCTGGTCAAACTCATTCATAAAAATTTCATCTTCTTCATAATAAGCTGCAAATGTTACATCACCATCTGTTGTTGCTATTAAGATTTCTTCACCACTATTAGGCTTCTTTTCCTCTAATGAATACCATGTATTTTTTACTTCTAACATAAGAATAAACCACCTTTCATAATCACTTCATTTATTTAATTTTATTATATTATATTTTTTACTTGATGTCAATATATTTTTAAAATAAAAAGAGAGTTGTTTTACTTGACAACTCTCGATTTGCTAACTTGACTGTAACTTGCTTACAAATATTTTAACTTTCTTTCTTTGGCTTCAAAACCAAATCAAACTGCTCTGGGGTTATAACAATTACCCTATTATCATTCTCAACCATACCTGTTTCTATCAAATTCTCTACTTCACATTCACTTATTACTTTTTTATTGAATAAAACAGTATGATTGAACTTTTGATTACCTATAAGAGTTACATAATCTACTCTCATTACATTGTTCATCAAATGCAACATATTTCTTTGTTTTGGACATTCCTTTTCAGTTACAGTATCAAAAACCATTCTATCACTTGTAGGCTGAAAATAACCGTCAGGATGCCCACAATGACCAACAGGAATACCCATTCCCCAATAACTACAACCACCACAATTCATAACTTTTACCTACTTTCATTAAAATTTCGCTAACTCTTTTTCTAAATCTTGCTTTTCTTTTGTCAGCAAATCTACAAAAACTTGATGATGTTCTGAACCTAATTCAACAGTTGTACCTGTATGAGTATTCTCTAATACCCATTCGTCCTTATAACCTTTATTTAGTTTTTCAAGTGCATTTTCAATAAAAGTTAATCTACTTACAATATTACTTACTTGTTTTGCTTTTACTAAATCCATTTTCTTTCACTTCCTCCTATTTACTTTGTTACTTCTTCAACACTTTCTACTTCTACACTACATTTACCCCTTAATCGAGTATATATATCATTACAAAATGATTGAGCAATTTCTTCTGCTTCTTGCATATCTTTTGCACTATATACACCACCTACATCAGAAACATTAATTGTTATCTTATAATCTTTCATTATGATTATCCTTACTATATTATAATACAATTTTTACCTTATGTCAATGATTTTTTTTAATAAAAGTAGACTTTTTAGGCAATGTCATTAAGTTAAGATGTATAAAAAAGACTTTTAGTTTTAAAGTCATTTTTGTTTATTGTTCTGTTATGTTTATAGTTGATATAATCTACTTTCTAAAGCACAAATAAACAAGAACAATATCCTTGTTTTTAAACTTAATATTATATTTAAGATATTGACTAAGCTACTCGATAAGTAAAAGAGATAAAAGACTTAGGTTTCTTCTTTCGCTTATCTGTCCTACCTAACCTTATGGGTAAAATGTATTTAGACATCAACTTAAATACATTGAAGGAACATACTAAACCCCCTATAAAAGTCTAAACATATTTGAATAGCCATTGTGTAGTTTATTTGATAGTTATGCTTTCTACCATTATCTTTTTCTACCACAGCAAAAGACATTATTCTTTCACAAAAGTTATACATTGTTAATTTTGCAAAGATTTCTTGCTTGACAAATTCTTCTTTCTTGGCATGAAGATTAGTTAAGCCTATTACATATTTTAATTCTCTAAATGATGTTTCAATACCCAAATGAGTGCCACCTATTTGCAGTAGGTAGCACTCATTTTTATTTATATCTTGATTTTCTTTAAATACAAAGAAAATCGTGTTATTTTTAAAATATTTCTATGCTGTCTTGTCCAAAAAGTCACTTACCTTTGTTTCAAGTGCTTTCATATAATTTTCCATATAGAGCCAATCGGGTTCACCACTTGAATCTATTGGAAGATATATAAAGTCTTTTTCTGCTCTATTCTTAAACATTTTTGATGTGAAGGAATATTTATGCTTATTTTGTTTCAAAGCAGATACTACAAATAAACCAATATACTCATTACCATCTACTTTTGGATGATGATAAATTGTTATTTCATCACTACCAGAAAAAACACCATTAACATAAAAGAAGTCCCCAAATGTAGTTCCTATTATAGCATCTTTATCTGTAAAAGTCGGATTTCCTATAATATCTGTCATACCATTTGCTTCATTACTTGCAGAATAATAAGGAATATCACCTTTTACTCTGTCTTGTGCTTTTTGTCTTTTACCTCTATCTATTGTAAATAA
>JAAYPU010000297.1 GCA_012519645.1 Clostridiales bacterium
ATATGCTTTATATATTTTTCCGACACATTATCCGCATCTATTAATACTGCAATCCTCATATCTTTATTAATATCTTTGTCCATCTTTTCTCCTTTAATATAAACTCTTTTATTATTTCTCTATTTATTATACCATACACCAACAATCTAATCAGATAATTATTACATTGCATATACCAAGCGATATATCCTTGGATAACAAATTAAAAAACCCTGCCTGGACAGGGAATTTTCAAAAAATAAATGATAATAAATGAGAGATAATAGTTGATACAGCCTATATTTCAAACAAACCTGCCTTAATAAGCCTCTTGCGAATTTTAGGACCTATCCAAGCAGAGATCAGGATTTTCACAAGATCTCCGGGAATAAAAGGTATAACACCTACAGCCAATGCCGCGCTCAATGACATATTTGCCTGATATGCCAGCCACGCAGTCCCAACGATATAGCAAACAATATCCCCCAGTACCATTCCTGCAAAGCATAAATATATTTTATCAAAATATTTATCAATAAAAAACCCTGCAATCAATGCCATGAGGATAAAACCGATAAGATATCCTCCCGTCGGTCCAAGCAGCTTTGAGGGACCGCTTGAAAAGCCGGAAAACACCGGAACACCGACGAAACCTATAAACATATATATAATGTAACTCATAGTACCTTTTTTCATACCGAGGGTGTAAAGGGAAATAAAAATAGCTAAATTAGTGAAAGAGATCGGAACCGGACCTATAGGGATGGACAGCGGGCCGAGAATACAGATGACTGCAGCCATTACCGCAATAATTGACATTTTGTAAACATTGGATTTATTCTTCATTCTTATTTCTCCGTTTCATCTTTATTGCAAAATGATTTGTACATATGAAAGTATATTATAGGCAAAACGTAATTGTCAACCATATTTTATTTTGCTGTTTACAATTGCCCGCAGATGCTTTTTAGACTCATTTGAAAATTCATATAAAAAGAAAAGGGGAAACCTTGCAAGTGCAAGGCATTAATATTGAATAAGAAATATAATATATTCAAGTCACTTTCTGTTTTTATTTTTTCGAGCAGTGATTCCAACGGTTTCAAAATCAGAGTCTCTGAATAATTTCTTTCAACTGTTTCCCGGGCATAATCGCTCTTTTACATCATATCCAGTCCGGATTGTCTACTGTTTTCTCATTTTTTATATTGCCGGTATTTATAGTTGTTTTTGGCTCAATCATCATTATTTCAACTTCTTCTTCTGCTACAGGCATATGCTCTATCCCTTTTGGAATAATAAAGAATTCACCTTCTCCTAAATGAATGTCCTTATCTTTTAATTTTATTAACAGCTTTCCTTTTACAACAAAAAATAATTCATCTTCATTATCGTGATGATGCCAAATGAATTCACCTTTCAATTTTGCCAGCTTTATGTATGAGTCATTTAGTTCTCCTACTATTTTAGGGCTCCAAAGTTCATTAAATAATTTCAGCTTATGATTCAAATTTACTTTTTCCAATTTATGAATCCTCCTTTAATAACTTGGAATTGACTTAAATAAAAAGTTATGATCTTCAGAACTATATACAATTCCTCCTACATAGCCGTCCTTATCACTATTAAAAGAATAGCTTTTTTGCGTGTAACCTGCTCCTGTACTGACAATAACATTGATATTAGATACTTCATCCTCACTGCTATTTGAAACAGTAAAATAAACAGAACCCAACTGCACATATTCTGATAAAAGCGGAAAAGCATTTTCTCCATCTAATACAGTCAAGAGCCAGTTCTGACCATCATCCAACATGAGTTCACCATTTTCATCACGTTCTGCTGCAATATATAATTCTATCTTTTCCTCAGAGCCATCCAAATCTAAATCATAAGTGAATTCATCAAGCTTTGTCATGCTTTTAGTATCGACCGACTCTATAGGAACTGCTTCAATTATTTCATTCTCATTCTTATTTTCATATTGTTCAATTATACCGGCCAGTTCTTTGATTTGATTATTTGTTTGTTCTAATTGATGCTTTAATTGCCCATTCTCATTAATAAGCTTTTCATTCTCTATCTTCAAGTTATTCGAGCAGCTTGTTAACAAAATTACAGGTAAAATCAAACTCAAAGCCATCGCTTTGTGTATTCTCATAATATTTCCCCCTTTTTAATTCAAATACCTTTGCTATTATTATACCAGAATACGAACATATATTTATCTAAGAAAACAAAAACCTTGCATTCGCCGCGCGGAAAAACGTTAGGGCGGGTAGTCATCACTACCCGCCCACCACTAAAGAGTATAGGTCATACTATTTTTGATTGCTTATATATTCAGCCATTTCAATTATATTATCTTTTGAAAGGTTGTTTTTCAGGTCGGTTAACTGGTAATAAACTCCTTTGTCAACCCACTTAATACATTGTGCAATTCTGACTTCTTTTTCCTTAATTCCTGAGACATATGCAAAATATGCTTCCCTATTTCTTTCTTTCTGAGCTTCCTCTTCGGTCATAACATAGCCACTTGGCAAAACATAAAACTCATAGGATTTATACTGATACTTTACATTGTTTATCATAATATCTTCATATGTTGAAAACATATCTGAATCCTTACTTGTATTTGATACCGACAAGACAACCGCTGCATCTTTTATTTTTGGATTTTGATAAAGAGCATTGACTAATTTCTGACCTGGGTCAATAGGCCGCGCCTGATTAGTTCCGTCAAGATAATCTGCGGTTTCTATTTTAGTCCTATTGAAACCTCCCGGCAGCGTTTCCGGCATCCTTGGTACAAATCCTAAGCTTTTAATTAATTCTTCATCTGCTGCAGAATAACTGACATCGCTTGAAATAAATCCTTTTACATTTTTATTGATAAGCGATTTTGCTCCAACGGCACCTCCAACTAATAATACCATACAAATCGTAATAGCCATTGCTGTTCTGATTCTTCTATTTGAAGCAAATGTCCCTTTCATTCTTTCTTCACTTCTTTCTTTCTTATATATTTCCGATTTTATATTATTTAACAAGCTTGGAGGTGTATCGATTGTGCATGCAATGATGTCTATAGAATCCTTCAACTGTCTATCAAAATAATCGTGATTATCCCTCATAATATGCATTCCTTTCCTAAAAATTTTTTCTCACTACCATACACCTTTTCTATTTCCTTTTTCAGCTGGTTCCTGCCATGATAAAGCCGAGATTTCACTGTTCCTTCAAAACATCCTAATGTTTTTGCTATTTCTTTTATGGACATATTGTTGTAATAATATAAAACTATTACAGCCCGATGTTCTTGGCTTAGCATAGATAGTGCCCTATATATTTCTTTAGTCATTTCAATGGTTCCAACAATATCATCAAGAGCAATACCTGCACCTTTTTCCGGAATATTCTCAACAAGAACCTGCTCCTTTTCTTTTTTTGCATACCTCCAACAATTTCGAATCAGCATCTTATAAAACCAGTATTTAAACATTTCAGGTTTCTTAAGTTCTTTCAGTTTTTGATAACACTTTACAAATGTTTCTTGAACTATATCTTCACTTGTATGTAGGTTTTTTGTCATAAGAAAAGCTGTTCGTATAGATGATTGACTATATAAATAATACAATTGTTCGAAGGCTTCAGGATCTCCTTGTTGAGCTTTTATAACGATTACTGCTTCATTCAATTCGTAACCTCCTCCTTTAGATGCATCCATATATAAAGAGACATTGATTTTTATTTTGGTTCAATATTTATTTATTATTTTTTTCAAGTGTTTACTTCAACTTTTTTACATTAATTCTTTTTCTAATCTCAGTATACAATAAATGTTCAATAATTAAATTCCATACTGTGAGACTATAAAAACAAAAAACCTTGCAACTCAAGGTTTTTTAATTCTGTTTCTATTCAATTTTTAGTCGCCTTATTATCAGGCAGATCTCTTTCAAACGCTTATTTCAATTTTAATCCGCACTTAGGGCACTGATCGGTAAATTTTCTTCCTAAAAACGCACCGCATTTAGGACATCTCCAGTTTATTAATATAAATACAACCGGTAATATTAAAATTACAGCTATTGCAAATTCAAGTTCTCTGGACAACTGACCTAAAATTTCATCAAACTTAATAAGATAACTTAACAATACAACGTATACAATTGCCACAAATATTAAAATCAGTTTTTGTCGTCTTTGTATTCCTTTAAACTTATCTCTAAATATTTTTTCATCCTGCTTATTGCTCATTCGCTTCTCTCCTTTGTAAATAATGAAAAAACCAGCTCAACAACAATTTTTTAATCAAACTGGTTTTATCTTTCTTTTCATTTCATGCCCCTTCTCATCTATCGATTATAATCTAAAATGATTATATGGCTTTTGGGGGAATTATGCAATAATTTGTCTTATATAAGGAATTGATTGTTATTCTACTCCGGGAATCATAAAAGAAGTTACATAAAGATCGCTATCGGTTCTCACGGAATGCATTATCCCGGCAGGCACAATAAATGCTTCCCCAACCTTTAATTCTACTTCTCCATCCTCCAGTACTCCAAAGCCTTCGCCTTTTATACAGTAAAATATTTCATCCTGATCCGCATGCTTATGCAGCGGTACTTTTTTCTGCGAGTCAATATGGTATACATTTGTCACTATACTCTCTTTAATATTTTTCAAATCCATTATTCCATCTCCTCATTTCTGTAATTTAAACCGTTTATAGGTTTTCCAGCTTGCCAAATATTAAACCTCTTTTTATAACGATTTTTCCATTAAGCATACCATAAACGGCAAATGATTAAAAGCTTTGATTTCTGTTTCTTTAAAACCATAGGCCGAGTACCATTTTTTCAGAATTACATTTTCATTAATAATTCCGATAGAAATCTTTTTTCCGCCTCTGTCTTCTACATAGCTCACCACGAAATCCATAACCTTTTTACCATAGCCTTTATGCCTGTATTCCGGCAGAATAGCCAGCTTTTCCATATAGTAAGTTTCATCATTTGCTTTTTCTATGGCAACAAAACCGATATGAACATCCTCTTCAAAAACTGCAAACATATCGATGTTCTTCTCTTGCATTTTATTAAGCGCATCTGTTTCAATAAACGCCGGATTTGTCGCCGCATTTTCTTTAGTTAACTTCAAATCGTCCGCAACTGTTATAAAAGCACTTCTGATTACTCTTACACAATCTTCAAACATATCAGGAGTTACTATCCTATAATTAATGAAATTCTCTGTCATTTTCTCCCCCCCGTATTACACCGTGTTTGTATTTTATTATATCACTTTGACTGCTGTTGCAGATTACAATGATAAAACAGTGCCTCCAACTTCGACACTGTTTATTCAAAAAATGGTAATAGTATAAGTACAATAACACAGCAAACTGCCATTACAGCTAACATAATTCCTACTGACTTAGCAAAGTCTAATAAAAACTTTTTATCATAATTATTCATAATGATCGCCTCTTATGATAATCATATAAAAAATAACCTCTAACGTCAAACATTGCGGTGAGGTAATAAAAGTTTTACAATCACTTAAATTCTCAGGGTACTAAAA
>JAAYPU010000025.1 GCA_012519645.1 Clostridiales bacterium
CACGGGTAACGTCAAATTGTTTACCCACTTCTTCCAATGTTCTTGCTCTGCCATCATCTAATCCGAAGCGTAGCTTAAGCACATTTTGTTCTCTTTCTGTGAGAGTATCCAATACTTCTATAAGCTGCTCCTTCAGCATTGAAAAAGCTGCTGCCTCAGCAGGTGCCGGAACATCTTCATCGGGTATAAAATCTCCGAGATGACTATCTTCTTCTTCTCCAATCGGTGTTTCAAGGGATACTGGCTCCTGTGCAATTTTCAGTATTTCCCTTACCTTTTCTTCCGGAAGATCCATTTCCGCAGCTATTTCATCAGGACGTGGTTCACGGCCATATTCCTGTAAAAGCTGCCTGGAAACACGAATCAATTTATTTATGGTTTCAACCATATGAACGGGTATCCTTATAGTACGAGCCTGATCGGCTATGGCGCGGGTAATAGCCTGACGAATCCACCATGTAGCGTAAGTACTGAATTTATATCCCTTTCGCCAGTCAAATTTATCAACTGCCTTGATCAGTCCTAAATTTCCTTCTTGTATCAAATCTAAAAAAAGCATCCCTCTGCCGACATAGCGTTTTGCTATACTTACAACAAGCCGCAAATTTGCTTCACAAAGCTTTTGTTTTGCTTCTTCATCTCCCATTTCCATTAGCTTAGCCAAATTAATTTCTTCATTTGCAGAGAGTAAAGGCACTTTGCCTATTTCTTTTAAATACATACGAACCGGATCATCTACGCTGATCCCTTTAGGAATGCTGAATTCCAAATCAATATCATCAACATCGACGTCTACATCAGAATCTTCATTTTCATCGTCACTGATAATATCGATATCATCATTTTCTGAGACGATATCTATTCCCATAGAAGCAAATGTATCATATAAATCGTCGATCTGATCTTTGTCTAAATCGACATGATCTAAATAATCAGCAATCTCTTTATACGTAATAGTATTTTTTTGTTTCGCCTTCTCTAAAAGGTCGCGTATGTATTCATTGTTATTTCCATCTATATTGTTATTTCCAAGACTCATTGTAAACTTCCCTTCTGTGGAACTATTTTCCAAGGTTTTTTTGTATATATAATAATTCTTTTGTTAATTTCTCAATATGCTCTTTGTCACTTTCTTCATCCAGTATCTGCAGTATATTAATGATTTCGTCCTGCCTTTTCTTTAGTCTGTCAATTTTGATTCTGTTTATGCAATCTTCAAAAATTTGAACTTCCTTGCCGTTAAAGTGAACATTTTCAATAATTGCATTAAGGATATTCATATCACCATCTTCATATAAACTATCCTTCAGTTTAATTAAATCAATTTCCTCGTCATCTTTATACATAGCCTGAATAAGTTCAAATATTCTTTTATGTGCCGAAGAAGTAAACACATCCGAATACTCTTTAATTTTAGGAATAAAATCACTTCTTACAAGCATGAGCTTGATTAAATTTTTTTCCAAAAATTCATTATGAATGTTTTTACTTTCAGCATTTGTAACTGTTTTTTTTTCAGGTACCCTGGTATGAATATCTTTATTATTACCAAGAATTTCTATTTTAATAGCATTTTCAGAAATTTTAGTTTCAGCGGCTATTTTTTTAATATATGCATCAATCTCTATTTCGCTTCTAAGCTTACTTAGA
>JAAYPU010000298.1 GCA_012519645.1 Clostridiales bacterium
ACCTAAAAAGGATTGCCACACATCCTTCGGATGTTCGCAAAGACATTCTAAGTCGTACCAAAACACTAATCCCTATTCCCTATTCCCTGATGCGAAGCATCATATTAATCCCTATTCCCTACTTGTAAAATAATACCTTTACCGATATAGTGTTTTTAAGAATATTATCAAAAGGGAGAAAAATTATGTTAAAGGAACATCCTACTTTAGGCTGTTGCGGAATTGATTGCGGATTGTGTCCAAGATATTATACAGAAGGCCCATCCAAATGCCCCGGTTGTTTTGGCGAGGGTTTTTTTGATAAACATCCGTCTTGCGCATTTATAACATGCTGTGTCAAAAAAAGAAGCTTGGAGATTTGTGCTTTGTGCCCGGACTTTCCTTGCATTAAATTTGAGAAAGAAACCGGAGAAAAGGATTCTTTTGTTACACATCGCAGGGTGATGCATAACCAAAATTTTATTAAAGAGCATGGAATAGATAAATTTTTAGAACAGCAAAATGAAAGGATAAATATTCTTAAAAAAATGCTCGCAAATTATAATGATGGGAATTGCAAAAATCTGTTTTGTCTGGCTGCCGCATTACTATCCCTTGACAATTTAAAGAAAGCCCTGAAGGATGCCGATCAGGAGGTAAGAATCCACGCTATTTCTCAGAATGATTATAAAATCAAAGCAAAGATAATGAAAGCTATTCTATCTGAATTTGCCGTTGAGGAAAATGTGGAATTGGTATTAAAAAAAGCTTAGCTATTACACTGGCTTGCTACGTCAGGTATTGTAAGTTACAATATGTATAATCATAAATTTCATAACAGGAGTTAAATTATGAATTACTTTAAAGAAATATTCATATCTTATGGTATGAATGACACCGTATCCAATTATTTTTCTGCCATTATGTTAATATTGATAATCGCTCTGATCTGCACTGTTGCTAATTTTGTGGCCAAAAAAATCGTATTGCGCTTGATTACACACATCATAAAAAACAATAAATTCAAATGGGGAAATGCTTTTTTAGAACGTAAGGTCTTTCAAAAATTATCCCATATCGTGCCTGCAATTATAATCTATTCTTTTGCATCCGCTTTTAACAATTATGAAATATGGATCGAGAGACTTGTTTTATTTTACATATTTGCAGTAATTATTGCTGTGTTATATGCATTTTTAGATGCAATAAATGACATTTATACGGCCTTTGATATTTCTAAAACCAGACCTATTAAAGGCTATATACAAGTATTAAAAATTATCATTTTTATTTTTGGAGGCATTATACAAATATCCGTATTGATTGAGAAGAATCCTTTAATTTTGTTAAGCGGCCTTGGTGCTCTTTCTGCTGTGCTGATGCTCATTTTTAAGGATTCGATTCTGGGGCTTGTAGCCGGAGTGCAGTTAACGGCAAATGATATGGTTCGTGTCGGAGACTGGATTGAAATGCCTAAATACAATGCTAATGGCGACGTTATAGATATCACATTGAACACAGTAAAGGTTCAAAATTGGGATAAAACTATAACTATGATCCCGAGCTATGCTTTGATTTCTGACTCCTTTAAAAATTGGAGAGGCATGCAGGATAGCGGCGGCCGCAGGATCAAAAGGTCCATATATATTGATACTTCAAGCATTAAATTTTGCACAGAAACAATGTTGGAACATTTTAAGAACATCCATTATCTTACCCGATATATCGAAAATAAAGAAGATGAAATTGAAATATATAATAACGAAAATAATATAAATACCATCACAAAGGTAAATGGCAGACACTTAACCAATATAGGCACATTCAGGATATATATCCAGAACTATTTAATGAACCATCCTGGTATCCATAAAGAAATGACTATTATGGTGAGACAGCTGGACCCAAGCGAAAAAGGATTGCCTTTGGAAATATACTGTTTTACAAATGACACACGATGGACAAATTACGAAGCAATACAAGCTGATATCTTTGACCATATCTTTGCCGTTGCTCCTGAGTTTGAACTGCGGATTTTCCAAAATCCAAGCGGCTATGATTTACACAACATCAAACAAAATGAAACTAAAAAATAGCTACAGAGGTTAGTCTTCTATTTTCACTTTTCTTATACAAGTTATACTCTTCAACGCTTGACATATAACCTACAAAACAACAAAGGTTTTGCGTTTTCACGCAAAACCTTTTCCTTAATTCTTAATTCTTAATTATGGTGATGAATTATTCATCACCATAAAGGTCTTCGTCACAGTTGTGATAAACCTTCTGCACATCATCATGATCTTCCAGCGCAGCAACAAGCTTCTTTAAAAGCTTTAAATCTTCTGCACTTGGTGTAGGCGCCGTAATGGTTGGCAGCAGCTCTAAATCTGCTTCAACAAATTCATATCCTGCTTCTTGTAAAGCTGCCTTCACATTTTCAAAATCTTCGGTAGCTGTAATGATTTCGAAGCTGTCTTCATTTACATTCATATCTTCCATACCGGCTTCAAGTGCAGTTTCCATAAGAGCTTCTTCAGAGACCTTTTCTGTTTTTTCTATAAGGAAATATCCTTTTCGTTCAAACATATAGGTTACACAGCCCGGCACACCAAGATTGCCATTGTATTTGTCAAAAAAGTGCTTGACCTGACTGCTGGTTCTGTTCTTATTATCTGTTAACGAATCAACTATAATAGCCACACCACCTGGTCCGTATCCTTCATAGTTGATAGCTTCATATAATTCTCCTTCCAGTTCTCCTGTTCCTTTTTTAATAGCTCTGTTGATATTATCATTAGGCATATTAATGCCTTTTGCTTTATCAATAGCATTTTTTAATGCAATATTATATATAGGGTCACCGCCTGCCTTTGCAGCAACAGTTATCAATCTTGCATATTTGGTAAATAATTGACCTCTTTTTGCATCCTGACTGGCTTTTCTATTTGCTATAACACCATGTCTACCCATCCAATCACTCCTAACGTATTTTTTATGTTACTATTATAAATTTAAACTAACACTTTAGCAAGAAAAACAAAAATATCCCTTTAATATACAAAATATAATGCCAATTAGATAGTGTTTTACTACCGGTTCCATAATAGCAGATTCAGAAACTGGTAGTTATATCTATTGAGTATAAAGGGGAAACCATATTCTACTTTTGTTATTTTATAGGCGAAGAATCATTTTGATTCTTCGCCTATAAAATAATGAGCCTTTCTTATGTTTACAGAAATTTATCATTTCAATTCTCATTCTTCTCCACATTTATTATATATTCTGACAATATTTTCTCTTTACGCAAAAAAGGTTTGATTATATATTTTGACGATATAGACAGTGGAGCTATACTTTCCTTATAAAAAGACATTACATCCAAGACAATTATTCCCGATTTTAAAATATATTTTTGTTTATTTATGATTTTTCTATAATCAATTCGAAATGTTTCTATAGGATAATCCTCAAACATTTTGTATTCTATGGATTTGTCTTTTATATTCTTATATTTTAATAAACCATAAACATTTACAAGTGCATAATTAGGATGCTTAATATCAATATATTGATTTTGATTATAGGCTTCTGTATCCCATTCAAATTCAATGATTATCCTGCCAACATCTCTATCAGTATTTTTATCTCTAAAAAAATCAATTACAGTAGTAGTAAAAGATAAATTATCGTCTTGAATATCGTTATCATTTTTATTATAAACAAAATTACTCATTAATTCACTATTCAGGTTTCTGTTATTATAGCCATGATTTTTCAGATTATCGTTCTTAACAATATCTAATAATTTTAAATAATTATTATAGTTAACACCAAACGCTTTTATCTTGTTTATATCATCGTTGGAATATTTTTTATTTTTCAACTCACTTTCACTCATTTGTGAAAGTAAATTAATCTCATCGTAATTATTGTAGTTCACAGTCTTATTAATATTTAATAATGAAAGCACAAGAATTGCAAAAAGCATAATCCAAACAAAATATTTTTTCATAATCAGCTAATTCCTTCTTTATTTTCACGGCAATCATATGCTAAATTAAGCAAAATAACAACTTATTTATTTTACTATCATTATATATATTATATCATATTTTACAATCACTTCCATTATTCACAAGACTATAATCTTATTTAAAAAGAAAATTTTGTGGTTATTAAGTATAATAAACACAAAATTTTCATTAATTATCAATTATCAATTTGTTTAGTTTTTCATACTGTGTACAGGTGCCGGGATCCTCCCGCCCCTATCAATAAACAATTTACTTGAAAAAGAATTGACTTTCATAACAGGTGCGCTTCCCAAAAGTCCGCCAAACTCTACTTCGTCACCGACATTTTTTCCGAAAGCAGGTATGATTCGAACAGCCGTGGTTTTATTATTTATAACACCAATGGCTGCTTCGTCAGCAATAATTGCTGAAATAGTTTCAGGTGGCGTATCACCCGGAACAGCAATCATATCCAATCCAACGGAACATACACAAGTCATGGCTTCAAGTTTTTCAATATTCAACGCACCTATTTTAACAGCTTCGATCATTCCTTCATCTTCACTGACAGGAATAAATGCGCCGCTTAATCCTCCCACATGAGAAGATGCCATGATACCGCCTTTTTTAACTGCATCATTTAACATTGCCAATGCCGCTGTTGTACCGTGCGCGCCACAAGCTTCCAAGCCCATTTCCTCAAAAATACGAGCCACACTATCTCCAACTGCAGGTGTAGGTGCTAAGGATAGATCCACAATACCAAAAGGTACATCAAGTCTTTTAGATGCTTCACTGGCAACCAACTGGCCCATACGCGTGATCTTGAAAGCAGTCTTCTTTATAGTTTCTGCAACCACGTCAAAAGGCTGTCCTTTACAGGATTCCAAAGCTGATTTTACGGCTCCGGGACCGCTGACACCTACGTTTATAACGGTATCCGGCTCTCCTACGCCGTGAAAAGCTCCGGCCATAAAAGG
>JAAYPU010000299.1 GCA_012519645.1 Clostridiales bacterium
CTACGGTCTTGATGGCGTTGTCGTCGCAACGAAAAGTGATAAAATATCCAGTAACGACAAACAAAAAAATATATCGACCATAAGAAAAGTCCTTGAGCTTAAAAAAGATGATATTCTGATAGCAGCATCCTCTGTTTCAAGGCAGGGACATGATGAGATATGGAATCTGATAGAAACTTTAATAACTGAGAACTAAAAACCAAGAACTAAGAGTTAAGGAAGGGATTTTGGATTTTCATCCAAAATCCCTTTGTTTTTATGCCTGATAAAGCTTACTTTTGCAATACTTTGCAAAAGCTGCCTTATCTCTTAGTTCTTTATTCTTAATTCTTAATTCATAATCTGGGGAAAATGCATTTTCCTCAATGTAATATACTTGTAACTTTAAGATCCGGTGTTTATATAATATAATAAAAAAAGAGCAAAAATGTAGAATAAAGGGGAAAGCATCTATGAAAATGTTTAAAAAACCGGTTTTGGTTTTGTTAGCTTTATTTGTGGTTATAACATTTATACATATAGACGGATTTGTTAGTGTACAGGCGGCTGCTGACATTGAAGGTTCAGGTGAACGTATTGCCATTTATTTTAACGGAAGCCGCGCCGGAAATTCATATGCTTACACGATAAACAGCGGTATTTATGTTCCCACGACCATGATAGGGATATATATGAAAAATCCGGGAATTACGGTAGATGAGAAAAACAGAAAAATTGTCATAGACATAACAAAACAAAATTTATTATTGGAAAATCAGGAAGTGACTGATTTTGTAAAACAGAATATGATACAGGCTTCAATTCCGCTGAGATACATTGATAACCAATGCTATTTTCCTTTAGACGTATTGGAAAGCTTCTTTAATGTTACTTATGAGTTGTCAGGCAGAACGCTTTTTATAGAGAAAGGCTTTCAGAGCGCAAACCTTGGCAAAATCAACAAGGGCAATGTAAGGGTTAAACCTTCTGTGCTGGATGAAAAATCCGAAGACTTGGTTCTGAAAAATAATGAAATAGTACAGATTCTCAAGGAAAGTGATAATTACTATAAAGTACTGTCTCAGGACGGAATCACTTGTTTCGTGCCCAAAACTGATATCGATATGCTGGATGCGAATTTCTCGGAATTGGATTTTTACAATTTTAAAAGAGATAAAACAGATTACAGCAAATCAAAGATAAGTATTGTTTGGGAGTATGTTTATCAAAATACACCGCTTCCTGACGAAGAAAAGAATGATGCGGTAGATATTATTTCTCCGACATGGTTCTATATTGAGGATGCACAAGGCAATGTTGCAAATAAAGCAGATAAGGGTTACTTAAATCATGTTAAAAGCTTAGGGTATGAGGTATGGGGATTAACAACCAATAGCTTTAATCCTGATTGGACTCATAAAATACTCAATAATGAAGCATTAACTAAAAAAGTGGCGGCACAGCTCCTTTTCTACGCGAGTCTTTATAATTTGGACGGAATAAATATAGATTTCGAATCTGTTAAGGATGAAGACAGAAATGGACTGACAAATTTTGTATCGTTGATGCGGTATTATACCGAAAAACAAGGTTTATATCTTTCAGTGGATGTACTCATTCCTACAGCATGGAGTATAGAATATGATTATGCTGCATTATCCAAGCTGGTAGATTATATAGCTGTTATGACATATGATGAACATTGGTCATCATCTCAGACTGCAGGCTCTGTAGCCTCACTTAATTGGGTAGAGAACGCAGTCAATAATTCTCTTAAAATGATACCTTCAGAAAAAATACTTTTAGGAGTTCCGTTATATACACGATTATGGGCGGAAACAAAAACAAACGGTACAACGACAGTCACAAGTGTAAGTCAGTCTATGGAACAGGTCAGACAGTTAATTTCTGATAAGAATTTATCTGTAAAATGGCTGGATCAGGAGAAACAATATTATATCGAATATACAGAGTCAGGGAAAACATATAAGGTATGGATAGAAGATTCCCGCTCTATTGCACATAAGTTAGAGCTGATCCAAAAATATGGTTTAGGCGGAAGCGCAGCATGGCGTAAAGGCTTTGAGGAGAAAAAAGTGTGGCGTGTTTTTGAGGACATTGTTAAGAACAATGTGCCGGCAAGCGAGTATAAGAATATGGACTATTAACTAAGAACTAAAAACTAAAAACTAAGAGATGAGGAGGAAATTTTGCCTACAGGCAAAATTTCTTTATTATAGCTGATTGTCAATTTCATTAAAAATTCCCTATTCCCTATTTCCTATCCCCTATCCCCTATCCCCTTTATAGATTGCCACGCTTCACTCGCAATGGCACTTTCATTAACTGTCAATTATCAATTAGCAATTATCAATTATCAATTACTCTATACTCCATACTCCATGCTCCATACTCCATATACTAAATTAGTGGTTGTTTTTTAAGTGTTTTATAATATAATAATTATAGATTTGGGTGAGGAGAAAAAGCTATATTATGGAATCAAGGTTTAACAAAAGCGAAAAGAATATTGCCTTAGCAGTTTTAATTGCGATAAAAGTTGTTCTATACTATGCCTTCATGGAAGTCAACTCAAACTTTCTTATAATTTCATGCCTGACAGCTCTAAGTTTTTTAATTATAGTAGGGTTTTTGGAAAACAAAAAATTAGGAGCTGTTTTGTATTGTCTTCTTTCAATTCTGATGTTTATGGATGTGACATATTTCAGTTATTTTAATCGCAATCTATCAGTAAACATGATTCAGGCAGCAGGGCTTTTAGGGGATGTGACTGATAGTATTTTAAAAATATTAAAACCTAAGTTTTTTCTTTTGATTGCAGATGCCGTAGTTATTCTCTACTATACCTTTATCATTAATAAAAAAGCTCGTTGGGACCGTAAAATAATTACTATAAATACTAAACCTATTGAAACAAAATCGAAGGTTTCATTTATATTGATCTGTATAATAATTCTTGTGTTATTAAATCCTTTCAAGACAGATATTTTCGTCTCCGTGAGCAACCAGGAATTTTTCTCATATCATATAAAAGATTTATTATCAAGTTTACAGCCGGAGGAGACATTCGGACATTCAATTCAAGCTTTTTCTGAAGAATATATATATGAGAATGATAAAAGAGGGAACTTATTTGGCATAGCGAAAGATAGAAATCTTATAGTATTACAGATAGAAGCGTTACAGAATATGGTGATTAATAAAACATATGACGGCCAGGAAATAACGCCTAATCTTAATAAACTGATCCAAGGAGACAGTATTTATTTTGACAATTATTATCAGCAGCTGGGGAGCGGTAATACATCTGATGCCGAATTCACATCCAACAATTCATTGCATGGCTCTTTCCGACCTTATACTTACAATTTGTATACGAATAATTATTTTCATGGACTACCATGGATATTAAAGGATTTGGGATACAATACCATGGCTTTTCATGGATATAAGAAGGATTTCTGGAACAGAGAAGAAGCTTATCCCATTCAAGGATTTGATGTATTCTACAATGAAGAAGATTATATTATTTCTGAACCCATAGGATTCGGACTCAATGATAAAGAATTTTTTCAACAATCCGTTGATATGCTAAAAAATGCCAGACAACCTTTCTACGGATTCTTTGTAACCCTTACGAATCATCATCCTTTTGAAATGCCTGAAGAATACAATAAAATAACATTAAAAAGTGAAGACGAAGAGACTATTTTCGGGAACTACCTGCAATCGGTACATTATACAGACGAGGCCATCGGGATGTTTATTGAGGATTTAAAAAAGAATGATTTATATGATAATGCCGTTATAGCTATTTATGGCGATCACTTCGGGTTGAACTGCAAAGAAGATGAAATCAGAGAATCCGTAAGCAGATTTTTAGGATATTCCTATGACTTTGATGAGATGCTTAATATCCCTTTGGTTATTCATATCCCCGGTTTAAAAAGGAATCAAACTCTTCATATTACTGGCGGTCAAATAGATTTCCTTCCTACAATGGCTTACATTATGGGAGTAGAGAAGCTGAACACGCTTTATTTAGGAAGGAATTTAATTACCTCACAGACGGGATTTGTTGCATCTCAAACCTATATGTGTGAAGGCTCTTTTATAAAAGATGATATTATTTATGAAATGTCGAGAGATGGTGTTTTCAGTAATGGAAGAGCATGGAATATCCATACAAAGGAGCCTGTGGATTTAGAGCTATGCAAAGAGGGCTATTTGAAGGCTGTGGGCCAGATAGAAACTTCGCACTTTTACCTTGAGAATGATGTGATTCGTCAGGTTTTTCTGGAAGGTAGGCCTTTAGAAGAAATATTTCGAAGTGAACAGGAAGAAGATGATTTCTCGATTTTCGATGGCCCAGGTTCTCTGTTAAATAGAAGTGGGCCGATACTAAAGAAACATCAGATAACACACAATGAAAAGGTGCCGGATATATCGGGGCAGATATTCTATTGGCGACAGATGGATTTTATGTCGGCAGCTTAATTTAATTAATAACTGATAACTGAGAACTAAAATAGGAAATTTTCCAGAGGCAAAATTTCATCAAGTATATGTTTATGTTCTGTTGGGTATAATTTAATATGGAAGGATATTTTTCTTCCGTATTCTCACCCATAGCGGAAGGTCGGGTTATAACACCCGACCTTCTTCAACTGATAACTGAAAACTGACAACTTAAAGATAACGTGGAAATTTGCATAAGCAAATTTCTTCTTTATTATGAATATATAAAATCATAGGAATTTTAAAAGAAAATTCCTCCCTCATCTATCAGTTTTCAGTTCAACTCTTGAAACCAGAGACCTGAAACCAGAGACCTTAGACCTGCTCCGGACTGATGCGCAGTATCAAATAAGTATATGCGATACTATTCCTCCAGCAATAAAAGCTATGACGAAGCTGCTGAGCCATATCATTAATGCGTGAAATAGTTTTCGTTCTTTAAAAATAATCATTATGGAAGCGATACAGGGTACAAATAACGTAATGACGACCAATGCGACAACAGCTTGAGGAGGAGTAAGGAGCCCTTCTGAAACCATTGAATTTAGGCCTGCTGCTCCAAAATCCCTTCTGATGATTCCCATTATAAATATATTGGTAACCTCTTTCGGAAGCTGCAGTAAAATCACGGTGATAGGGGAGAATGCGTTAGAAATAAGAGACAGAATCTCTGTGTACTGTAAAATGGTTATTATTACAGCCCCTAAAAAAAATAAGGGACCGGCTTCGGATAGAAACATTTTTGATTTGGAAGCAGTTTTTCTGAGGATGTTTTTTAATTGCGGAGTGCGAAGGGGAGGAATATCTATTAATAAATCGGAAGATTTTCCCGGCAATAGCCTCTCCAAAAGTATGCCCAAAATAATAAAGATTAAAAAAATGCTGGCAGCATATATTGACATTAATTCAGGACTTAAAGCAGCTGCTATACCCATAATGACACCCAGCTGTGCGGAACAAGGAACAGCAACACTTAACAGCATGGTTGCTATAAATCTTTCTCTTTTAGAGCCCAGGATACGAGTGGTCATAATGGCCATTGTAACACATCCGAAACCGAGTATAAGTGGGATAACGGCTTTTCCGTTCAAACCTATTATATTTAATAAACGGTCTGTCAGAACTGCTATTCGTGGTAAAAGTCCTGAGTCTTCTAGGATGGACATAAACAGGTAAAAACC